>JBAXRC010000084.1:0-7625 GCA_037131415.1 bacterium
TCCGGATCGTGCGGGTGACTTGGACAGGCCTCCCTTTCTCAAGGGCATCCTTGACCTCCGGAAGCAGCGTCAGGTCCATGGCCTGGTCCAGCTCATGATCCTGCTTCGTGGTGCATCGCACCGGGCCTGTGGTGGGCGGACGATAGAGGATTTTCGAGAAATCCAACCCGCGCGCCTTCCAGAACGTAACGGCCTCATTCACTTCCAACCGGTCGGAACGTCCGATCATCTCGTCAAGGGTCCGGAATCCCAGCCCGGCCATGACTTCACGCAGCTCCGTGGCAATGAACGTGAAGAAATTCACCAGGTGGTCGGGACTCCCGGTAAAGAGTTTCCTTAGTTTTGGATCCTGGGTCGCCACGCCCACCGGACAGGTGTTATTGTGGCACTTCCGCATCATGACGCACCCCAGCACCACCAGCGCCGTGGTGGCAAACCCGTATTCCTCGGCGCCCAGCAGGGCGGCCACCGCCACATCGCGTCCGGTCTTGATCTGCCCGTCAGCCTGAAGGCGGACCTGTCCGCGCAGGTTGTTGAGCACCAGGGTCTGCTGGGTTTCAGCCAACCCCAGTTCCCACGGCGCACCGGCATGACGGATGGAGGACAACGGGGAAGCCCCGGTGCCGCCATCGTACCCGCTGATCAGAACCATGTCAGCATGGGCCTTGACCACGCCGGCGGCAATGGTGCCCACCCCGAGCTCCGAGACCAGCTTCACCGAAACCCGTGCATCGGGATTGACGTTCTTCAGGTCATAGATGAGCTGCTTGATATCCTCGATCGAATAGATGTCATGGTGCGGCGGCGGCGAAATCAGGGTGACTCCCGGCGTCGAGTGACGGACACGCGCGATTTCCTCGTTCACCTTGTGCCCGGGCAACTGCCCACCCTCGCCCGGCTTGGCGCCCTGGGCGATCTTGATCTGAAGCTCGCGGCAATTCACGCAGAACTCGGCGGTGACGCCGAAACGTCCGCTGGCGACCTGCTTGACCGCGCTGCACCGACTGTCGCCATTGGCCAACGGCTTGTAGCGGGCGGGATCCTCCCCGCCCTCCCCGCTGTTGCTCATCGCGCCCAGCCGGTTCATGGCGATGGCCATGGTCTCATGGGCCTCGCGGCTGATGGAGCCGAACGACATGGCTCCGGTCACGAAGCGTTTGACGATGTCCGCCACGGGCTCGACCTGGTCCAGGGGAACCGGGGTCCCCGGGGTGAACTTGAACATGCCTCGTAGCGTGAACTGCTTTTCCGCCTGGTCATTGATCCGGCGGGCATAGTCCTTGTACCGCTCATAGCTTCCGGACCGTGTAGCCTGCTGCAGGCTGGCAATCGCCTCCGGGCTCCAGAGATGACGCTCTCCGTCGGTGCGGAACCGGTACTGCCCGCCGGCCGTCAGGATCGGCGCGTCATCCTGGGGCGCCTGGTAGGCGGAACGGTAACGGGCACTGGCCTCGGCCGCAATCTCATCCAGGCCGATGCCACCGACACGGGACACGGTGCCTTCAAAGTAGCGGTCCAGCAGGGCAGGATTCAATCCGACGGCCTCGAACACCTGGGCGCTGCGATAACTGCGAAGGGTCGAGATACCCATTTTGGACATCACCTTGCGAAGCCCTTCGCACAAGGCCTTGACATAATTCTCCATGGCTCTGGCCGAACCGATCTCCACGCTCAGTTCCTTCTTGAGCGCCATCTCCGAGAGCGTCTCGAACGCCAGGTAGGGATTGATGGTGGTGGCGCCATAGCCGAGCAGAAGCGCCATGTGCATGACTTCACGGGCTTCGCCGGTTTCCGCAATCAAGCCGACGCGGGTCCGCTCACCTTTCTTGGTCAGATGGCGGTTAACCGCCGAAACCGCCAACAGGATCGGAATCGGTGTTTCGGTCTGAGGAAGATCCCGGTCGCTGAGAATCAGCAGGTTTTTCCCGGCCACCAGCGCTTCATCGACCCTGACGCACAACCCCTCCAACGCCTGCTCCAATTCCGCGGCATGTCCCCCGGCGGGGAATCCGATGCCCAGGGTGGTAGCGCTGAAATCCTTGATGTTCAAGCTGCGGATCTGATCCAGATCCTCGTTGGAGAGGAACGGATGATGGAGCTTGAGCAGGCGGGCATGGTGAGGAAGCTCGGAGAGGATGTTGGCCGGATTCCCGATAAACGTCATCAGCGACATCACCAGCTCCTCGCGGATGGGATCAATCGGGGGATTGGTGATTTGCGCGAACAACTGCTTGAAGTAATTGAACAACAGCTGGGGCTTTTCCGAAAAAACCGCCAGCGGGATATCCGTCCCCATGGATCCGACCGCCTCATGGGCTTTGGCCGCCATCGGTTCGAGGATCATCTGGAGGTCTTCCCGCGTGTAGCCGAAAAGCCGCTGCCGGGTCAGTAATGTTTCCGCCTTCGGGGTCACCGGCGACATGGCTTCGAAAAGCCCCTGCACGGAGATCTTGTTTTCATCCACCCAGCGCCGGTAGGGCTGGCGGCGGGCCATCTGGCTCTTGATTTCCTTGTCCTTGATCACCCGCTTGTTCTGGAGATCCACCAGCAGCATCTGCCCCGGACGCAGGGCGCCCTTTTCCAGAACACGTTCCGGGGCGATATCCAGCACCCCGGCCTCGGAGGCCATCACGATAAACCGGTCCTTGGTGATGGTGTAGCGCGCGGGACGAAGCCCATTGCGGTCCAGAAGCGTCCCCACCACCAACCCGTCGGTAAACGCCACGGTGGCCGGCCCATCCCACGGCTCCATCAGTCCGGCATGATACTCGAAAAAGCCCTTCTGGTCCGGGCCCATGGGGTACTTCGCGCCCCATGCCTCGGGAATCAACATCATCATGGAATGCGGGATCGACCGACCGCCGGCCACCAGAAGCTGCAGCGCATTGTCCAGACAGGCGGAATCACTGCCGCCCGGGTCAATAACCGGAAGCAACTTCTTCACGTCCTCGCCGAAAAGCGGCGACGCCAGCCCGTTCTCGCGAGCCTTCATCTGGTTCAAATTCCCGCGCAGGGTATTGATCTCGCCGTTGTGCGCCAGGAAGCGAAACGGCTGGGAAAGCTCCCAGGAGGGAAACGTGTTTGTGCTGTACCGCTGGTGGATCACGGCCAAGGCGCTCTCGACATCCGGGTCGTTGAGCTCCTTGTAGAAACCGGACACCTGTCCGCCGGTGAGAAGCCCCTTGTAGACGATGGTACGGGAGGAGAAACTGGGAACATAGAAGCGATCCGAGGGCGACAGGATACCGGCAACGCGTTTCTGGATCTGCTTCCGGACCACGTACAGGCGCCGGTCCAGCGCGGCACCGGTAAGCCCCTTGCAGGAGACGAAAAGCTGCATCACGAACGGCTGGTCGCGCCGGGCTTCAGCCCCGAGAATACTGCCGTCAGTCGGGACTTCACGTGTCCCCAGGACGTCAAGCCCCTCCTCGCGCACCACCGTCTGGATGGCGGCAAGGCAGGCCTTGCGGATATCGGAAGGAGGCAGGAAGATCATGCCAACGCCATACTGGCCGCCGGGCGGAAGCGCAAAGCCCAACCGGGCGGCTTCCTTCCTGAAGAACCGGTCCGGCACCTGAAGCAGCACTCCGGCGCCATCCCCGGTGGTCTGGTCGCCGCCCACCGCGCCGCGGTGAACCAGGTTTTTCAACACCTCGATACTGTCGGACACAATCCGGTGCGACGGTGTACCGTCGATGTTGGCCAGGAAACCGACCCCGCAATTGTCATGCTCATTGGCGGGATCATAAAGTCCCTGCGGCGGCGGCAACCCGTTCATGCCCTTCGTCTCTGTTTTATTCATCTCATCCATCCTGTCCGATCCCGTTTCATACCGGAATTTTCTACCCTATCAACCCCCGAAAGTCCACTCATCATGAATGCACAAAACCCCGCCGGCTGTTCAACCGGCGGGGCAATCATCGTCTTATCTATTACAATTTAGCGGTAGAACAGCATATCCGCATAAGTCGGCAACGGCCAGTAGTCCGCGCCCACGATGGGCTCAACTCCATCCGACACCTTCCGCAGGGCGACCATGGCCGGCACCACGACATCCCGGAAGGCAACCGCCTTGTGCTCCACCGATGATTCGCCTGAAGCCTTGATGACCGCCTCCGCGAGGTCGTCGATGGCCTCGCTCAGGTCCGCGGCCCCTCCGTTGATCTGCTGCAACAGCTTGGACTGGGCGACGGCATCCACGCCGGCGGCTTCAACCGCGTTCACGCTGCCCGCCAGATCGGTGGAAAAGCTGATCACCGCCGGAAGAATCTCGCGCCGGGCCATATACAGCATCGTCTTGGCCTCGATGTTGATGGTCTTGACGTAGTTCTCCAGCAGGATCTCATGCCGCGCATGGATCTCGGCCTTCGGAAGCGTCCCGTGCTTCATCAGCACCTTGGCGTTTTCCTTGTCGGCCATGGCGTTGATACCATCGACACAGTTGCGGATATTCGGCAAGCCGCGCTTTTTGGCCTCGACCACCCACGCCTCGGAATAGTTGTCGCCATTGAAAATCACCGCCTCGTGCTCGATGGCGTACTTCTTGAGAAGCGCCTGCACCTTGGCGTTGAGGTTCTTGGCACCTTCCAGCTCGTCGGCCATTTCCGACAGCGCATCCGCCACGATCGTGTTCAGGACAAAGTTCGGACCACTCAGGGACTGGGACGAACCCGGCATGCGGAACTCGAACTTGTTACCCGTGAAGGCAAACGGCGAGGTCCGGTTACGGTCGGTCGTATCCTTCGGGATCTCCGGCAGCGTGGTCACGCCCAGCTTCAGGTGTCCGCCCTGCGTGGAGCGACTGGCGCCACCCTTCTTGATCTGCTGGTAGATATCCGTGAGCTGCTCGCCCAGGAAGATCGAGACAATCGCCGGCGGAGCCTCGTTGGCGCCCAGGCGGTGGTCGTTGCCCGGCGTAGCCACGGTGGCGCGCAGCAGGCTTGAATACTTGTGAACCGCGCGGATCACGGCGAACAGGAACACCAGGAACTGCATATTGTCATGCGGCGTATTGCCCGGGTTCAGAAGGTTAATGCCGTCATCCGTGGCCAGCGCCCAGTTATTATGCTTGCCGGAGCCGTTGACGCCCGCGAAGGGCTTTTCATGAAGCAGGCAGATGAAGTCATGCTTGCGGGCGATCCGCTGCATCAGGTCCATCGTGAGCTGATTGTGGTCCACGCCGATATTGACGGTCGCATAGACCGGCGCGATCTCGTGCTGGCCCGGCGCCACTTCGTTGTGCTGGGTCTTGGCGGACACGCCCAGCTTCCAGAGCTCCTCGTTCAGATCAGCCATGAACGATGCAACGCGCTCGTGGATGGAGCCGAAATACTGGTCTTCAAGTTCCTGCCCCTTGGGCGGCGGCGCCCCGAACAGGGTGCGGCCGGCCATGCGCAGGTCGGCGCGCTTCTCGACGAACTTGCGGTCGATCAGGAAATACTCCTGCTCGCCGCCCAGGGTAGCCATAACCCGCTTGCTGGTGTTATTGCCCAACGCACGGAGAACGCGGATCGACTGCTTGTTCAGCGTCTGCATGGAACGCAGGAGCGGGGTCTTCTTGTCCAACGCCTCGCCGGTGTAGGAGGCGAAGGAGGTCGGGATGAACAAGGCCGTATTGGCGCCATCCGTCTTGATGAAAACCGGCGAGGTGCAATCCCAGACCGTATAGCCGCGCGCCTCGAAGGTGGCGCGAATGCCGCCGGAGGGGAACGACGAGGCATCGGGCTCGCCCTGCGTCAGTTCCTTGCCGCTGAATTCCATCATGATCCGTCCATCGGTGGTCGGGGAGATGAAGGAGTCATGCTTTTCAGCCGTGATGCCCGTCATGGGCTGGAACCAGTGACAGAAATGAGTGGCGCCCTTCTCGATCGCCCAGTCCTTCATGGCATTGGCGACGACATCCGCCAGGGAAGGATCTAGCTCCTTGCCGCCGTCAATCGTCTCGCGCAGCTTCTTGTAGATATTCTTGGGCAGGCGGGCGCGCATGACCCCGTCGCCAAACACATTCGATCCGAACAATTCGGGAACCGATTTCGCTTCTTCCTTTTCGCAGCAGTTCATAATCTTTTGACTCCTCGTTGTTGATGACGGCATAAAAATTCGAACCTGACAAAAGCAGATACCATGCCAGACTTAACGTATCATTACGCAACCCATTTGTTACCAATATATAATAAATATATCCAACTCAATCCTCACTGCCGCGCCATCGCTAGAATGATACATTCTTGTCAGACTGCAGTTGCCTGTCTTTCATTTTTGTATCAGGAGGCTCCATCCCGCAGGACCCCGGCACCGACACGCGCCTCGCCAGTGAGTTTTGATAACATGAGGCACGGCTGAGGACAAGGTTGAAGATCAAACTTCTCATCCCCCGGCTGTCCCTCTTTTCCCTTGCCTGCCGATTCCTCATTCCCCTAATGTTCGGGCATGCAATACATCAGCACGCGCGGACAATGCGAAGCGCAGGGATTCCAGGAAGCGGTCATGACGGGATTGGCCCGGGATGGCGGACTTCTGCTGCCGGCTTCGATTCCGGATGTATCCGCGAACTTCCCCTTCTGGCAATCACTCTCCTATCCCGATCTGGCCTTCAAAATCATGCGGCTCTATGCCGATATCCCGGAGCCTGATTTGCGCACCATCATCGAGCGGAGCTATGCGACGTTCCGCCACCCTGACGTCACCCCTGTCCGGAGTGTTGGCGAGGTGCATATCCTGGAGCTGTTTCATGGACCCACCCTGGCGTTCAAGGATGTCGCCCTTCAGTTCCTTGGCAATACCTTCGAGTACATCCTGAAACAAAGCCATCGCGAACTGAATATTCTCGCCGCCACCAGCGGCGACACCGGAAGCGCCGCCATTTGCGGCGTCCGCGGCCGCGACCGGATCCGGATCTTTGTGATGCATCCCCGGGGACGTGTCAGCCCGCTCCAGGAGCGGCAGATGACCACCGTCCTCGACGACAATGTCTTCAATATCGCCGTCGAGGGAACCTTCGACGACTGCCAACGGATCATGAAAACCCTGTTCAGCGACCTGGCCTTCCGCGACCACCATGCGCTGGGAGCCGTAAACTCGGTCAACTGGGCACGAATCCTGGCGCAAATCGTCTATTACTTCTACGCCGCCTTCCGCGTCATGCGACTGACCGGGGCCGGCAAGGTCCAGTTTGCCGTGCCCACAGGCAACTTCGGCGACATCTTCGCGGGCATGATTGCCGCCAGGATGGGCCTGCCCATCCAGAAGCTGGTGCTGGCCACCAACGAAAACGATATGCTCACCCGCTTCTTCAGGACCGGAATCTACAGCGGCGGCGAGGTTCACTCCACCATTACCCCCTCCATGGATATTCAGGTCGCCAGCAATTTTGAGCGTTACCTCTATTACCGGCTTGGATGCGATCCGGCGGGCGTCCGAACCCTCATGAAGCAGTTTGACGCGAACGGACACCTCGGCGTGCCACCCCATGCGGACGGGCAGATCGACAGGCTGATCACGGCGGGTTCCGGTACAACGGCCACGACCCTGGCAACGATCCGCGCCTACCAGAAGCAATACGGCTACCTGCTTGATCCCCACACGGCGGTCGGCGTAGGCGTGGCGCAGGATCATCTGCGCGCGGA
>JBAXRC010000085.1:0-7613 GCA_037131415.1 bacterium
GAACCCGACGAGGTCCCGGAAGATTGCGCCTCGCGCGAAATCCTGGAGGAAACCGGGCACGAGGTCATCTCCCTTCAGTCCCTCGGCCTCCTCTATCCTTCACCCGGCTACATCGACGAACTGATCCATCTCTTCGTGGCCGAACTCTCGTAATCCGCCTCCGAACAAAATGGCGATCATGACGAGCGGATCACCGTGGAATACCTGACCCGCGAGGAGTTTGAATCCATGATCGACGGCGGGCTGGTGGACGACGGGAAAACCCTCGCCGCCTGGCTCCTGTTCACCCGCCGGTTCGACCGTCCGACGTCAGCTCGATCGTGACCGGACCGTCGTTGACAATCTCCACGCTCATGCTGGCCCGGAAGATCCCGGTGTCCACGCGATCAGTGCCCAGGATACGGCGCAGGGCATCCACATAAACCCCGTACAGGCGTTCCGCTTCCTCCGGCGGGGCGGCATTGATGAAGCTGGGACGGTTCCCTTTTCGGGTATCGGCGTAGAGGGTGAATTGCGAGACCACGAGCACCGCCCCGCCAGCCTCCGCCAAAGCCAGGTTCATCTTGTCCTGGTCATCAGGAAACACCCGGAGCGCGGCCGTTTTACCGGCCAACCAGACCGCATCCGCATCCGCATCCCCGATCCGGACCCCGAGCAGGACGGCAAAACCTTTTGCAATAGCCCCTGTCTCCTTGCCTTCAGCCACGACACGGGCCCGACTGACCCGTTGAATTAATGCTTTCATGCGTCAATTCTCTTGAATTGACAGGCCAACGTCAACTGGGTTTGATGTAACCCACATGAAACAAGACCCGATTTGCGGCATGCTGGTCGATGAACGTTCGGCGATCTCCGCTGAGCGGGATGGGGAAACCACCTATTTCTGCTGTGAAGCCTGCCGCCGGAAATTTCTGGGGCTCGCCCCTGAACCCCGCCCCGTTAAATCAACCGCCGCCTGGTTCTGCCCCATGTGCGAAGGCGTGGAAAGCGTCAAGCCCGGAACCTGCCCGAAATGCGGCATGGCCCTTGAAAGCAGCGGGACAGGCGCGGAAGAGGACACCACGGAACTCGACGACATGACCCGCCGGCTCTGGATCGGCCTGATCTTCGGCCTGCCCGTATTCCTGCTGGCAATGGCGCCCATGGTCATCCCCGGCCTGTCCCATGGGAACGCCCGCCCCCTCTCCCGTTGGCTGGAACTGATCCTGTCGACTCCCGTCGTTTTCTGGTGCGGTCACCCCTTCTTCCAAAGGGCATGGCAATCACTCAAGACGCGGGCACTGAACATGTTCACCCTCATCGGGCTGGGCACGGGCACCGCCTATGGGGCCAGCCTGCTGGCCATGCTGATACCCGGCGTCTTCCCGTCCTCATTCCGTCACCACGGCGAGGTCCCGGTCTATTTCGAGGCGGCATCGACAATCATTGTGCTCGTTCTCCTGGGGCAGGTTATGGAATTGCGATCCCGCCGGAAAACCGGGGTCGCCATCCGTGCCCTCCTGAAACTGGCACCGACCACGGCGTTTCTTGTGAAAAACGGGGAAGAACGGGAAGTTCCCCTCGACGAGGTGCATCCCGGCGACACGCTCCGGGTGCGCCCCGGCGGCAAGATCCCGGTGGACGGCATCATCCTGGAAGGCCGCAGCACACTGGATGTCTCCATGCTGACCGGGGAATCTGACCCCGTTGAGGGCACCGCTGGCTCGACCGTCGCCGCAGGAACCCTCAATCTTTCAGGATCCTTCCTGATGGAAACACGCAAGGTGGGAGCCGACACGCTTTACGCACGGATCATCCAGCTGGTATCGGAGGCGCAACGCAGCCGGGCGCCGATCCAGCAACTGGCCGACCGCGCGGCGGCGGTCTTCGTGCCGGTCGTGGTGGCCTCCGCCCTGCTCTCCTTTGCACTGTGGGTCTGGCTTGGCCCGGAGCCGCGTCTGGCCTTCGCCCTGATCAACGCCGTCTCGGTGCTCATTGTTGCCTGTCCGTGTGCCCTTGGCCTCGCCACCCCGATGGCCGTCATGGTCGGCATGGGGCGCGGAGCGCGCGCAGGCGTCCTCATCCGCGATGCCGCCATCCTGGAGCCCCTGCGAAAGATCGACACGCTGGTGGTGGATAAGACGGGAACCCTCACGGAAGGCAAGCCGACCGTGGTGAAGATCGAGCCTGACAGGCTCACCGGGCACGAACTGCTCCGGATGGCGGCCGCCGTGGAGGCGCACAGCGAACATCCCATAGGGAAGACGATCGTGCACCATGCTCGGCAGCAGGGAATCGCACTGGTTCCGGTGGCTGAATTTGAGTCAGTCGCCGGCGTGGGCGTGCTTGGTAAAGTTGAAGGCCGTCAGGTTGCTGTCGGAAAATTACCCGACTCCTCCCTGTCCAGCCAGGTTGGAACTCGTGTCCTGGTAACCGTGGATGGAACCCCCGGTGGGATCATCACCCTGCTGGACCAGCCCCGCGCGGGCGCCCGGGTTGCCGTGGAGGCACTCCACCAGATGGGACTGCGGATCATCATGCTGACAGGCGACAACCGGAAGACGGCCGAGGCCATGGGCAAAACCCTGGGACTTGACGATGTCCGGCCGGAGTTGTCGCCTGCCGGAAAACAGGAGGTCATCCGGTCCCTGAAGGCGGAGGGGCATTGTGTAGCCATGGCTGGCGACGGAATCAACGATGCTCCAGCCCTGGCCCTGGCGGATGTAGGCATCGCCATGGGAACAGGCACGGATGTGGCGATGGAAAATGCCGGGGTTATCCTGATCAAGGGCGATTTGCAGGGAATTGCACGTTCCATCCGGCTTTCGCGGGCCATCACGATGAATATCCGGCAGAACCTCTTCTGGGCCTTCGCCTACAACCTCGCGGGAATTCCCATTGCGGCGGGCATCCTTTACCCTGCATTCGGGCTCCTGATGAACCCCATGCTGGCCGCCCTGGCCATGAGCTTCAGTTCCGTTTCGGTCATCGCCAACGCCCTGCGCCTGAACCACCATAAAATTTAATCTTGAAAGGCATCACGCGGTACGGCTAGTATCCGCGCATATGAAAACATCCGCGCGCGTTCTTTTGTTGTTAGCCGCCGTTGCGTTCAACTCATCCGGCTTGGCCTCAGGCACCGATACCTCTGCGTATCAAGGAGCCCTGTTCAATGGCGACTCCAAGAAATTCTACGATACCGTCCATAGCGGCGGCCCGACCATGTTGAGTGTTACCGTCTCTATCCAGCAGCAGAAGCGCACCCTTCGGGACCCCTCCGGATGGACCGAAGAGATCAAAGTCAATCACCTGGACGGAGTTCTCGGCCTGGATCTCACCAAGTGGCTGACCCTTTATGGTGGCGGCGGAGCCGCGGATGTAAGCAAGGAGAATCTTGCCTCGAGCTCCAACGGCGAATTCCTATTTGGCGGAACGATCCGCGTTCTGGATTATATGGTTCTCGAGCCTTGGAACGACATCGACAATTACTGGGTAGGCATTGACCTCAATTCTTACTACCGCTCCTCCAGCCTGGACTACGGCTCCTATACCATCGACATGTCCGAGGTATTCGGTTCACTGACCATGAGCATATACACCCGGCCGGAAAGACCCGGCGTCTGGGACCGGCTGGGCTTCTATATCGGACCCGCCGTCTCCACGCTGTCCGTTGGAAATCAGAACGAGGACCAGATGTTCGGCTTCATCGGAGGTCTCCAACTGAACCCGAACCCGAACATGGGGCTCAAGCTTGAGGTCCAACAGTTCGACGGCATGGGCATGGGCGCAAGTTTTGCATTCCATTTCTAAATCCTTAACGCATCCTGAAGAATTCGGAAACAGGCCCATCAAGCCCCCCCGTTCAGCTGACACTAAACTATTTTATTGCAAGGTTTATCAGCTCCCTGATCTTCATATTTTCCTTGAAAAACAAACCTCCGGCGTGGTATTTATCCCGCCCTTGATTGAGACATTAACACCTTAAAGGAGTCACAAGGCTCATGGCTTGGTTCCATAAATCTAAAGCGGCCGCCCCTAAATCGGAATCCCCGAAAAAAGAGGACATCTGGACGCAATGTCCGGCATGCAAGGCCCACATTTACAAAGAAGAGTGGGATCGCAACCTCAAGGTATGCGACCGCTGTCATTTCCATGAGCGGTTGACCTGGCAAGAACGAGTGAATCTCCTCATGGACGAGGGTACTTTCGAGGAGATATGCCCCAAGGTAAGCTGGAATGACCCCTTGAAATTCTCTGATTCCAAGGGTCCGTATGCCGAAAAAGCCATCGAAACCTGCGCCAAGACAGGCATGAAGGAATCCGTGGCCGTCGGAACCGGAAAGATCAAGGGGATCAAAACCTCCATGGCCATCATGGACTTCCGATTCATGGGCGGCAGCCTGGCCAGCGGCACAGGCGAAAAGATCCTGCTCGGGGCTCTGTACGCCATCAAGCATAAGCAGCCTTATATTATCATTTCGGCATCAGGCGGCGCCCGGATGCACGAGGGCATTGTTTCCCTGATGCAGATGCCCAAGACTTGCGCCGCCCTGGCCCAGCTCCGGGATGCAAACCTCCCGTATATCTCGATCATGACCGACCCCACCACCGGCGGCGTCTCCGCCAGTTTCGCCATGGTGGGCGACATCCATATTGCCGAACCCCGCAGCCTGATCGGATTTGCCGGTCGGCGGGTGATCGAGGAAACGATCAAGCAGAAACTTCCCGATGATTTCCAGACAGCAGAATACCTTGTGGAACACGGTTTCGTGGACATGATTGTTCATCGCAAGGATATGCGGGACATGCTTTTCAAGATTCTGAAATATGCCGGCTGCCGCTGATCCCTTACACATCGAAACGGATCAAAACTCAAAACCAAAAACGGATGGAGACACGATGAGTCTGGATTTTGAAAAAGAAGCGGCCGATATCGAGGCCAAAATCGCGGAGTTCAAGACCCAGAACCCGGAACCAACGGGCGTTCTAGTCAAGGAACTCAACCGGCTCGAGGCCGAGCGGTCAGACATGCTGAAGAAAATCTACTCCAGCCTGACACCGTGGCAGACCGTTCAGGTTGCCCGCCACCCGGAGCGCCCCCTGATCCGCGACTTCATCCAGGGAATCTGTTCCGAATTCATCGAACTGCACGGGGACCGCCTCTTCGGGGACGACCACGGAATGATCGGCGGCTTCGCCATGATCGATGACCATCGCGTCATGGTCATTGGCCAGCAGAAGGGCAAGGATCTCGAAGAGAAGATCAAGTGCAACTTTGGCCAAGCCTGCCCGGAGGGCTACCGCAAGGCGCTTCGCCTCATGAAATTGGCTGAAAAATTCAATCTCCCCGTAATCACCTTCATCGACACTCCCGGTGCATTCCCCGGACGGGACGCTGAGGAGCGCGGCCAGGCCGAGGCCATTGCCCGCAACCTGCTTGAAATGTCCGCCTTAAAAACCCCCGTCATCGCCCTCGTCACCGGTGAAGGCGGCAGCGGCGGCGCCATCGGCATCGGCGTCGGTGATGTGGTCCTGATGCTTTCCAACGCGGTCTACTCGGTTATTTCGCCCGAAGGATGCGCCTCGATCCTGTGGCGCGATGGCACCAAGGCCGATGAAGCCGCCAACGCGCTCAAGATTACCGCCAAATCGATCCTGCAGCTCAAGATCATCGACGAAATCATCCCGGAACCCGTGGGTGGCGCACACCGCGACTACGCGGGCACGATGAAGGCGACCAAGAAGGTGCTTCTCAAACATATCACGAGCCTTAAAAAAATCACCCCCAGGAAGCTCAGCATACGGCGGTTTGAGAAATTCGCCGCCATGGGACGTTTCAAGTAACCAACTTTAGAAAGGAAAAGGGTATGACCAAGAAAACGACAATCAAGCCGCAGGACATCGTCCGCGACAGCATCAACCATATTCCATTACGCATCACCGACACCACCCTCCGCGATGCCCACCAATCCCTGTGGGCCACCCGGATGCGGACGGACGACATCATGCACATCATCGATGTCATCGACAGCGTCGGCTACTACTCTCTGGAAGTGTGGGGTGGCGCCACGTTTGACGTCTGCCTGCGCTTTCTCCGCGAGGACCCCTGGGAGCGTCTGCGCCAAATCAAGTCACGCGCCAAGAAAACCCCCCTCCAAATGCTGCTCCGCGGCCAGAACATCCTCGGCTACAAGAACTACCCAGATGATGTCGTCGACCGCTTCATCGCTCTGGCAGTTCAGAATGGCGTGGACATCTTCCGTATCTTCGATGCCCTCAACGACACCCGGAACCTTGAAGTCGCCATCAAATGCGTCAAGAAGTACGGGGGCCATGCGCAAGGCACGATCAGCTATACCGTCAGCCCCGTACACACCGTCGAGAACTATGTCAAAGTGGCCAAAGAGCAGATCGCCATGGGCATTGACTCGCTGTGCATCAAGGATATGGCCGGAATCCTGACCCCCATCGCGGCGGAACGGCTGGTATCCGCCCTGGTGCGCGAGACAAAGATCCCTATTCAGGTTCATTCCCACGCGACCAGCGGTATGGCCTCCTCCACCTATGTGGAAGCCGTTCGCGCCGGCGCTGGCGCCATTGACTGCGCGATCTCCCCGATGGCCGGATTCTCCTCCCAGCCGCCCGTCGAGACCATGCTGGCCATTTTCGCGGAGACGCACTACAACGCGAGCCTGGACCAGGATGCGCTTCGGAAGGTATGCAAATTCTTCCTCGAGCTGTCCCCCTCCCGCCAGCTTAACGCCCATGCGGCGGATAACATCATCGACCCCGAGGTTCTGTTGCACCACATCCCGGGCGGCATGATCTCGAACCTGCGCGGCCAGCTTGCCCAGCAAGGCGCCCTGGATAAAATCGACCAGGTGTTCGACGAACTCCCGCGTGTCCGGGCAGACCTCGGCTATCCGCCGCTCGTCACCCCGACCAGCCAGATCATCGGCATCCAGGCCGTCATGAACATTATCTCCGGCGAACGTTATTCACTGGTCTCTCAGGAGGTCAAGGATTACGCCCTCGGCCTCTATGGGCGCTCCCCTGCCCCCATGGACAAGGCGATCGTCAAGAAGATCCTCGGCAAGGAAAAACCGATCACAGGCCGCCCGGCGGACTTGCTGAAACCCATGCTTCCCGATGCCACCGAGGGTGTTGATCCCAAGTTGATCCGGAAGGAAGAGGACATCATCTCCTACTGCCTGTTCCCGGAAGTGGCCTTGGATTACTTCAAGTGGCGTGCCCTCCCGACCGATCAGCGCCCGCCCATCCCGGCGGACGTCGAGCTCAAGAAGCAGCGGGACGCGAACAAGCCGGCTCCGCCCTCCGCGGTGCCTTTCCTGGCTCAGGTCGACTACGACAATATCAGCCATTTGGTTGACAAGGTCAGCACCCTGAATTTCTCCCAGATCACAATTCAGCATGGTGGCAGCGCGATCAGCATCAACACCTCCGGTGTAACCGCCGCGCCCCTTGCGACCGCGACATCCTCAACCCCCGTCCAGGTGGCGCCCGCAGCCGGCAGTCCGGCCAAGCCGGCGGCCGCACAGGCGGCAACCCCGGCCCAGCCGGTTGCGGCACCGGCCGGCCCGAGCATCAACGCACCCCTCAACGGAACGTTCTAC
>JBAXRC010000086.1:0-7575 GCA_037131415.1 bacterium
ATATCGTGCTCTGCAGTGGATCCCCCCATAACTATATGCGTATGGTGGAGCATATCATCGCCCTCCGGCTGGCGCTCAACCTGGACAACCTGATGATCCGCATGGACTCCGGTGACCCCCCCCTCTTCGACCGTGGAAGCATGGATCTGGTGGAGGCCATTGAGAGGGCTGGCGTCAAAAAAACAGCCCTCCCCATCCATTACGTGACCGTCCGGGAACCCGTGGCCATCCTGGCACCAAACGGGAGTTTCCTGGTGATCAAGCCCTGCACGGGCCCGGTCCCGGCGCTCAATCTGGATGTGGCCGTCAATTTCAAAACCGCCATCGGACAGCAACGTGTCCGCATCCGGCTTACCCCGGAGACCGGCCGCTACGGCTCGCTGGCCCGCACGAACTGTTCCGCCACCCAAATGCTCTACACCCGCACCCTTGGAAAACTGTTCGCCGATGTCCGGAACCTTGGCTACACGAACAGGAATATCCTGGTTGCCGGCCGCTGGGGATACTACAACAAGCCAACCATGTTCCATAACGGCAAGGCTCTGGAGGCGGTCTGGCACCGCACCATTCTCGACCTGGTTGCCGCCCTCGCCCTGATTGACTCCGGCAGGTTTGTCGGGGATATCTGCTCCTATAAGGCGGGACATACCTTGGATGTGGTCATGGTCCGGAATTTGTTTGAGCGCGATTTGCTTTGCCCGTTACGCTGAGAGACGTGACGAAAAACAGGGGACAGGGCTTACTCCGCCCAGCCGCCCGCGGCTTCCATCTCGTCCTGATGCCGCAGAAAAGCGTCCACCACCGCGGGGTCGAAATACGTCCCGACCCCGTCCCGGAGTTCCTGCGCCGCTTTCTCGGAACTCATGGCGCGGCGATAAGGCCGGTCTGACCGCATCGCATCATAGGCATCCACCACGGCGAAAACACGCGCGCCCAGACAGATGGCATCCCCCTTCAGGCTGCGGGGATAACCCTTGCCGTCGTACCGCTCCTGATGGGAATAGACCAATTCGGCCACGTCCTTGAGATGGGGACTGGTTTTCAGAATGTTGTACCCAACCTCCGGATGGCGCCTCATCACCTTCCACTCCTCATCACTCAGTGGTCCGGGCTTCAGCAGGATGGCATCAGGCACAGCGATTTTCCCGATGTCGTGCAACAGGGCGCCATGCGCCATCGCCTGAACATCGTTTCGGGGAAGGCCAAGGACCTTGCACATCGCCAGACTCACCGCCCGTACCCGGTTGCTGTGTTGCCCCGTGCTGTGCTCGCGAACATCCAGAAGGCCCGCCAGCGCCTGCAGGCTGAAGTCAAGTGACAGCTTCAATTCCTCCATCGTCTCCAACAGTGCCGCACTCTTCTGTTGGACCATATCCTCCAGGCGGAGCCGATAGCGCTCGTTTTCCACGAGAAGGCTGCGGTGATCCAACGCCTTCTCCACCGCTGCCAGGAGTTCCTCCTTTATGATAGGCTTTTCAATAAACTCGAAGGCCCCTTGTCGCAGGCATGCGATGGCGTTCTCCTTCGTGGCAAAACCGGTCATCACCACCGTCATCGCAAAACGGTCAATCTGCCGTAACGCCAAGAGGACTTCCAGCCCGCTGACATCCGGCATGGTCAGGTCGGTAATAACCACGTCATAGACGTCTGAATTCTGACGCACCATCTCAATGCCATCCGTTGAACTGAGCGCCGAATCGACACTATAACCGGCGCCATTCAGGATCACCTGCAGCACCTTGACGATCACGGGCTCATCGTCCAACACCAGAATCCGGGGCTGGCGACGGGGTTCAGTCGAAATTCCGGCTTTCGGGGGCCGGGATTCGAGCACGGCCGTCGCCGAATCACTTCCCCTGTCCGCCGACCATGACCTGACCTGATTCCGCCCCTCCCGCTTGGCGGCATAAAGGGCTATATCAGCCAGGCGTAGCATCTCCTTGGCATGGTCGGAGGGGGCGATATCACGACTGGTGGCCAGCCCGATGGAGGTTGTCATCTTGAGTCGCAATGTATCCGCACAGAAGACATGCTCATCCACCGCCAGACGAAGGCGATTTCCCAATATCATCCCGGACGGCAGATCCGTCTGGGGAAGCAAAACCACGAACTCATCACCGCCAAAACGGGCGGCCACATCCGAAGTGCGCACCACTTTTAGAATGATATCGACAAACTCACGAAGCATCTGATCGCCCACCAGATGACCATACGTGTCGTTCACCGCCTTGAAGTTGTCAAGATCCATGATAGCCACAGTCATACTGTAGCCATAACGACGAGCCAACTGCCAGGCGCGCTCCGTTTGCTCCTCGAAATAGGCGCGATTATACAGGCCGGTAAGCGAATCATGCGCCGCCAGTTGGCGGATGCGGGTTACCGCCGACAGAATAGAGGAGAGCACGTTGGCAATATGGTAGACAAATGAAACATCCACTGTGGCCAGCTTTTCTGGATCCGCCGCGGCCAGCAGAAGAATTCCCTGCACCTCGTTGTGCATCAAAAGCGGAATGGCAAGTATGCGGCCCGGCACATTGAGCCCGGAAGCCTGAGGGGGAATACCCTCGACTTGGATGCGCAATTCAGTCCGGTTAATCGACTGCCCGCTCAAGGCCTCATAACGGGCCAAAATCTCCTCCCGGGCGGAAAGCAGAAAGGCCTCGGAAACTTCGCGCTGGGCGCTGAGCACAATGACTTTCTGCCCTTCGGAAAACCCGAGTAGCCCGACTACGTCGCAGTCCATCAGCTCGCCAAGCCCCTCACTCAACTCACGCAGGGCCTCAACGAAGGTTCCGGAAGCCAGCGCCGTCTCGCCCAGATGACCAAGCATCCTCAGCTGCCGCTGGTGTTGCTCAAGTCCCGGCCCCGCAGTTCCCAGGCCCAGTCGCCGCTCCTTGTATTCCTCAAGAACCGTCTGGCATAGCATCGTCGGCCAAACCGGTTTCTGCAGCACACGGGTGATACCCAGGCGGGAGGAAACGTCCTGGGATACATCGTCCATGAAGCCCGTCATGATGATGAACCCAAGCCAGGGCCAGATATTACGGGCCTCCTGAATGAACGTGATGCCGTCCATCTCCTGCATGCGCAGATCGACCAGCACCACGTCAAAATCCTGGCGCAGGAGAATTTGCAGTGCGATGCGCCCGTTCTCCGCCACTTCTGCGGCCGCTCCATGAGCCATCAGGACACGCTGAGAAAGCAGGCGTATGGCCTCATCATCGTCCAGGACAAGGACCCGTATCCCCGCCAGACTACTTATCTCCGTGGTATTGGAAGCCATGAATCCCTCCATCGCGCAGAATCATTCCTTACCAACACCTTTTCACACTTCATGGGGTGCCGCAAGGGTTTTCAGAGCTCAGCTCAGCCCTTCCCCTGGATCACCAGTTCGCCTTTCCGTGCATCCACCTTGATGGCTCCGCCCTCGGCGACAGTCCGGGACACCAGCATACGGGCAATCGGGGTTTCCACCCGGCCCTGAATCAGCCGCTTCAGGGGACGGGCCCCATAGACTGGACTGTAGCCTTCCCGGGCGATCAGATCCCGTGCGGCAGGCGTCACAACAAGCTCAACGCGCTGCCCGGCGAGACGATGGCGCAGTTCTCCCATCTGCAAGTCCACGATCTTCCCGGTTTCATCCGCAGTTAACGGCTTGAACAGGACGACGTCATCCACGCGGTTCAGGAACTCAGGGCGAAAGCTCCGCCTCAGTTCGTCCATCACCTCACGCCGTGTCCCCTCCTTGATCTGCCCGTCATCCCCAATCCCCTCCAATAGCAACGGCGACCCGATGTTGCTGGTCATGATGATAATCGTGTTTTTGAAATTCACCGTCCGCCCGTGCGAATCGGTCAATCGCCCGTCATCCAGAATCTGGAGCAGGATATTGAACACATCATGGTGAGCCTTCTCGACCTCATCGAGCAGGATCACCGAATAGGGCTTTCGCCGGACCGCCTCCGTCAGCTGCCCCCCCTCCTCAAACCCCACATATCCCGGGGGCGCACCAACCAGTCGCGAAACCGTGTGCTTCTCCATGTACTCGCTCATGTCGATCCGGATGAGGTGATTCTCCGAGTCGAACAGGGTCAGCGCAAGCATCTTGGCCAATTCCGTCTTCCCCACCCCGGTGGGGCCAAGGAACAGAAACGCACCCACTGGCCGCTGCGGATTCTTGATCCCTGCGCGCGCCCTCAGGACGGCATCCGCCACCACTCCGACGGCCTCGTCCTGGCCAATGACCTTTTCATGCAGCACATCACCCAGCTTCAGCAATTTCTCCCGCTCGCCCTGCAATAATCGTGTCAGGGGAATTCCAGACCACCGTGAGACCACCTCCGCAATCTCCTCCTCGGTGACTTCCTCGCGCAAAAGGGGACGGCCGACCTCCTTCCCGGCAGCCGTTTTCTGCAATGCCGCCAGCTTCTTCTCCAGTTCAGGAATAACCCCGTGCCTCAGCTTCGCTGACCGCTCCAGATCATAGCGCCGCTCCGCTTCCTCAAATTCACGGCGGGCTTTTTCCAACTCCTCACGAACCTGTTGAACACCGGCAATTGATTTCTTCTCATTCTCCCACTGGGCCCGCATGGCGGACGACTGGTCGCGGAGGTCAGCCAGTTCCTTTCGCAGGATCTTCAGCCGAACCTGGCTGGCTTCATCCTTCTCCTTCTTGAGCGCCGTCTCCTCAATCTCCAAGCGCATGACCTTGCGGGTAATCTCATCCAGTTCGGCCGGCATGGAGTCAATTTCCGTGCGAATAGAGGCACAGGCCTCATCCATCAGGTCAATCGCCTTGTCCGGCAAAAACCGGTCGCTGATATACCGGTCCGACAGCACCGCAGAGGCCACCAGCGCGGAGTCCTTGATCTCAACACCGTGGTGAAGTTGGAATCGGTCCTTCAGGCCGCGCAGGATGGAAATGGTGTCTTCCACTGAAGGCGCCTCAACCAGAATCGGCTGGAAGCGTCGCTCCAGGGCGGCATCTTTTTCAACGTACTTGCGGTATTCATCCAGAGTGGTGGCGCCAATGCAGTGCAATTCACCCCGTGCCAGCATCGGCTTAAGCATATTCCCGGCATCGGTCGAGCCTTCCGTGCGCCCGGCACCCACGATGGTATGGACCTCATCAATGAACAGGATAATCCGCCCCTCGGCTGACTTGATTTCCGTCAGCACGGCCTTGAGCCGCTCCTCAAACTCACCGCGATATTTTGCCCCCGCCATCAAGGCGGTCATGTCCAGGGCAAAAATCGTCCTGTCCTTGAGCCCATCCGGAACATCCCCCCGGAGAATACGGTGAGCCAGCCCCTCGACAATGGCCGTCTTTCCCACGCCCGGCTCACCAATGAGAACGGGATTATTCTTCGTCTTCCGAGAGAGAATCCGGATCACGCTCCGGATTTCCATGTCACGCCCGATCACGGGATCCAGTTTTCCCTGGCGGGCCATCGAAACCAGATCGGTTCCGTATTTCTGCAACGCCTCATAGGCGCCCTCCGGGGTGGCGCTCGTCACACGCTGATTCCCGCGAACCTCCATCAGAGCCTTCAAGAAAGAGGCACGATCCACCCCCATCTGGGAGAGCATAGTTCTCGCAGGCGAGGCTTTTCCTTCGTCCAGAAACGCCAGAAGAAGATGCTCCACTGAAACATATTCATCTTTTAACCGGCTCGCTTCATCGCCCGCCTTTACCAACAACTGGTTCAATCTCTGGGTGACGTAAATTTTGCCGGCCTCGGTCCCTCCCCCTTTGATTTTAGGACGCCGATCCAGTTCCGCCTCAAGGCGCGCTTTCAGTTCGGCAACCCGCACCCCAAGCCGCTCTATTAATTTTGGGGCAAGCCCATCCTCCTGCTCCAACAGGCACAATAAAAGATGCTCCCCATCCAGTTCCTGATGACTGTACCGGATCACTTTCTCCTGAGCCTGCTGCACGGCTTCCTGTACTTTCTGAGTCAATCTGCTTGGATCTAACATGGTCTTTCCCTCCAAATTCAATATATCAGCAGAGTCCGTTCCATCCGATTACTGAGGCATGATAATATTCATATGTTGTTATTCTCCAACACTAAACAACATATTGCAAACTGAATAATAAACCCAAAACAGCGACAATTTGACGCAATCAGGGACGGAATTACGCATGTCCTTGTTTTTTTTCAGAAACCCCGTCACATCTTCAATGCTGCATATTCGACTTCTATCCGGAAATCTCTTAGAGTTAGGAATATGAATTGGCATATAATCCTGTTGGCCATTGCCATGTGCCTAGCGGCCTTTCCGGCCGCGGCGCTCGAGGTTCGTATGGCGGCGGACACATTGACCGTTCATGCGGATCAGGCCCCGTTGCGCGATATCCTTTCCTATTTCCAGAACGCGGGGGTTCGAATCGCCATTGATGAGCGGATCAACCCCCTTATCACGGTGGATTTCGACAACCGCGAAATCGGGGACGCCGTAAAACGACTGCTGGCTGATTGCGATTACGCCTTGAGCTGGAAATCCATCGAGGGGCCTGCAGGAAAAATGACCCGGCTTTCAGAAATCCTCGTCTATAAGCCCGGCGACCGCAGGGAGCTCAAACATCTTCCCCCCCCCACGGCGGCAACCGCGCAAGCCCGAACCTCGCAAACCAATACGATTGTCTGCCTCAAGGATGAACTCCTGCTACGGATGCGCCCGGATACCACGCAGGAACAATTTCGCAATCTCCTCCTGAAAACAGGGGCTTTGGTTCTGGACGGCATCCCTTCACTCGGAATCTACCGTCTCCGTTTCCCGCCCGGCTCCGACCTTGCGGCAATCCTGAGCGGGTTGGCAAAGGAGCCCCTGGTTTCCAGGGCTGAACCCAACCAAGTCTATCGCTCCATCACGCCGCACCGCGGGGACGGAAACGGCGGGATACCCGACACTCCACTGACCATCACGGCCGGTAAAGGACCGGCCGTCGCCGTACTGGACTCCGGCCTCAAGGTGGACGCATCGCTTGAAAAGGCCATTGTCGCCTCCCTCGATGCCACCTCGCCGGGACAGGCCATTTCCGACCCGGTGGGACACGGCACCCAAATGGCGTATATTGCCGCAGGGGCAGTCTCCCCAACCGGGACGGATCCCGCCTCCCTGGCGGCCGCCCCCATTATTTCGATCCGCACCATGGATAATCAGGGAATCACCAGCAGCTTTTCCCTCATGCAGAGCATGGTCTTCTCCCTGGAGCATGGCGCCCGGGTAATCAGCATGAGCTGGGGCTCTGAAAATAACAGTCAGTTCTTCAATGATGCCATCCTCTATGCCCAAAAACAGGGAGCCGTCATGGTTGCGGCGGCGGGTAATGAACCGACCGGGCGGCCGCTCTACCCCGCCGCCCTTCCCAACGTGGTGGCCGTGGCGGCACTCACGCCCGATGGCAATATCTGGGACCAATCCAATTACGGTTCCTTCATCACCCTTGCCGCCCCGGGCTTCGCCAACCTCCCGGTGGGCTACAAGGGGCCGCCCGGTCCCTATGGCGGCACCTCCATCGCCGCCGCCTACACCTCACGCGCCATCGCCCAATACTTCGCCGCCCACCCC
>JBAXRC010000087.1:0-7566 GCA_037131415.1 bacterium
CACTATACGTTAATTAAAGCTATATTTTAGATAGCAAAAGCGGCTTTTAAGCCACTTTTAAGCCCCATTTTCCAGCACAACCGATTAATGACTAGGCACTTACTGTGGATAGACCACGCCCCCTGTGCATATCGGAATCCAGCCCAAATCATGGCCGACAAGGGACGGCCGATCCAGGCAATCTTCCAGTTTCCAGGGCTGACCCGAATGGCGCCTTCATTTAATTCGCCTTTAATAACGAATTATCCCTTTTTTTGCGCCATAAGGCCATCACCATCAACATGCAGCCGTGGCGAAGAAACGACCTCGCTGATTTCAGGCGTTGCCTGAAATTGTTCACCATGGGGAAATAAGCTACGGGATGAATTTCATGGCTTTGAGCCATGAGATACAGTTCGTTGACCAGTTCTTCGTCCCTTCGATGCTCAAGCCGAGTCCCACGCCATGATGGCCTTTTGCAAAGATATGCAATTCCGCAGGGACTTTGTATTTACGGCAGGCGTTGTAATAGTTGATGCTGTTTTCAGGAGGGACACCGGTATCTTCATCCGTGTGCCACAAGAAGGTAGGAGGCGTGTCCCGAGTAACCTGTTCGGGGATGGAGAAGGATTTGATCAGCTCCTCTGACGCATCTGCGCCAAGCAGATTGTGTTGCGAACCAAAATGCGTGACTCCTTTTTGTCCAAACGACAGAACAGCGTAGCACAGAATCGCAAAGTCAGGCCGACTGGAAAGCTTGGCGATCGGATCTGTCGCGTTTGAATCGCCTGCCGTGAATTTCGTTGCAGCAGTCCCCGCGAGATGACCGCCTGCGGAAAAACCGAGGACGCCGATCTTATTGGAGGCAATGCCAAATTCCGCGGCACGTGCGCGAACAGTCTGGATGGCGCGCTGAACATCCTGCATCGGAGCTGGATTCCGATATCCGCGTCCGCTGTGACGATATTCCAAGACGATGCCCATGACCTTGTTCTCGTTGAGCCAGGCCGCGATTTGTTTGCCTTCGTGGCCGGACGCAAGACCGCCATAGCCGCCGCCCGGACAAATTACGACTGCCACGCCGTTCCCGTTTTCAGCAGGGTAAAAGTCAAGCGTGGGAATATCTTTAGGCTCACTCCCCTTTGCGCCAGGCGCACCCTCTTTCCAAAGCGGTTCACGTGTCATGGCGAAACTGGTTGTGAGGGACAGAACACTGATAAGCATAAATGTGGCTGGTGTTTTCATAATCAGGGCACTACTTCTCTGTTGTGAAGGGCGAGGATTAAGACCGTCCTGCAACCTCGTTTTCATGGCTGGGAGCATGTGAAAATCCGGCGCAAAGGTCAAGGCGGAGGCAGGGTCAGTAGTTTTCCGGGTCTGACCCGAATGGTTCCCTCACGGGTGGCCACTTCAGGAAGCGGCGCAGGCCGGACTCCGACTGAGTCAAAAAACAACACGATCTTGACTTCCATCGGGCTCACTATGCTACAAGTTCAAACAACCAGCGTCGTTACGCTCCGATAAGTGTCCGATATCACCGGATTCAGTGGCCGGCCAAAATCGGAATGGGTGGCCGATTTGGCCGGAATACGCAGGATCATGACAATCAATGAGGCGATCAAACTCTTCGGCTACCGGTAAGCTGAAAAATCAGGAAAAAGGCTATGATATCGATAAAACGCGCCCTGTTCTGGATTCTTCTGGTTGCCTTTTCGGCCATCACCGTCTGGTGGGTATTCCATGTACCCTACCGGCCCGAACGGGTTTTTGCGGCAATCCCCATGGACGCCAAAGTGGTGAGCGTGCACCGAAACCTTGCCGGGGAGTGGGATCATGTGATGAACAATCCCCTGATCCTGAAGGCCATTCAAGCCGCCGGGGTTCCGGATGCGGATCTGGCCAAGGCCGCCACCAATGCGATCGTTCGCGAATGGACGGAACGACTGGTCTCCGACCAGACCGTTCTGGCGTATGTGCCATCGCTCGGCGGTGGCCGGAAGCCCGCCTTGGTGTGCGCCTCCTGGATCGGAAGCCAGAGCCGCTGGCTACGCTGGCAGGTCGCCTTCATGAAATCCCGCGATCTCAGGCCCCTTAAACTGAATGACGGACACCTGACGGTCTGGCTCAACCCGACCAAATTTGGCAACACCAAGCTCAAGTTGTCATTGGCCCTCTCCGAAGGCCTGGTACTTGCCTGTATCTCCGAAGATCCCGTCGGCGTTCGCGTCCTGCTTGAATCGGCCGAAGGCTACCCCGACCGGCAAACCATCGCCCAGTCCGGCAAACAGAATACCGCCAGAACGCTTCTGACGGGATCCCCCCGCCATTGGGGCTGGCTCGATAATCACCGGGACCTGACCGCCTTCCAGTTTAACCTCACCGCAAGCCGCATGGAACTCGCCCTTGTTGGACACCAATCCCTTCCCGTCGCCAAACCACTGTCCGGACTGTCCAATCTGAGACAGATAACCGCCTTGGTGGGCGGCCGATCCGACCTGATCACCCTGCTCCCCTTGAACTGGATCGCCCCGCTGATCGGCGGAGAAACAAACACCCTTTGGCTGAACGCCATCAAACCCTTGTTCGATCCCGATGGTGCACCCGCTGACGCCCTCGCGTATGTTGCCCTGCTGGACAATACTCATAACGGACGGCTCCGCGGCCCGATGGGCTCGACACTCCGCGCCCTCATCAAGGGAGTTAAAACCCCGACACTCCTGTTGGGAATCCAGGTCGGCAGCCAGGAGGAGGCTGACCGGCGAATCGGCCGCATCATCTCCCAGCTCAACAGCCAATACAACTTCACCCTCACCACCCGATCGCTTGAATCTGAAAATGGCTCCCGGCTGACCCTGATCGAAGAGACCAAAAAGAGTTTCTATGGTTCATTTGAGTCCGGAGAGCGGGTGGGCTATGTCATGGCAGACGACTGGCTGCTTCTGGCCAGTAATTCCTCCGTTCTAGGAAAACTGATAGGAGAGCCCCCGTCCGATGCCGCGCCCTGGGCACCCATGCTTTCGGATTCTCCATCAGCCCTTGCCTGGGGCAATCTGGAAAGCCTGGCTCCAACGGTAAAGAATGTCGCCGGCGTCCTGAAACTCGCCACCCTGATGAATTCATCAGGCGACAGCAAGAGCATCCGTGAACTCCTGGACCAGGCGGGAATCTGCGCGGATGTCCTCGGAACCTTCGGTCAAGCCAGCGCCAGCTCCATCACCTCAAACGGCCTCACCCGGATCAACATCACCATCGGGAAGTGAACATTGGACTGAGCTATCGTTTGACGCTGATCAATCCACGTAGCCTAGTCGACAGTTCCGTGTTGTCCATCCAGCCCGAAAAAAGATCCTGCCCAACACCCATTGCGGTCACGGGGACGGCAGCGGAGGTATGGGCACTGGAAGACCAGCCAAGTCCGGCGCGGCGCGCGGCCAACTTGATACAGGCGGTCGCCAAAGGGTCAACCCCGTAATCCTCCTGAACCGCCCCGGCTGAAGGCCCCTGCCGGTAAGCCGCCTTCAGGGAGGTCACCTCATCAGCGGAAAGGGTCCCCATATCAAGCCACTCGGCTTTAAGCAATCCGGGCACATCATCCGCGCCCTTGCCTGCCGCCCGCCACGCCTTGATTTTCCTGGTCAGTCCGACTGCGCTGCATTTCTGGCCGGAAATGAATTCAGGATGAAGGGCATAGCTGGTCTCGTTCCGTCCCAGGGCGAGACCACCGGTCTCATGGTCAGCCGTAACCAGGATCAGGGTTTCGGCCGGATGCCGGTTATAAAACTCAACCGCAACCGCAATTGCCCGGTCCAGATCCCGCACCTCTCCGACCGCCGCCGCCGCATCATTGGCGTGACAGCCCCAATCACACTTGCCGCCTTCAATCATGAAGAAAAAGCCCGCCGGTCCTTCCAACTGACGGATCCCGGCCTTCGTGACCTCCGCCAGACTGGGAACTGACCCGTCACCCGCCCGGTCAATCGCATAAGGCAACGAGCCATCCCCCTCCACGGCCTGCGGCATGACCCACACCCGGCCCCCGGTCCGAAACGATTGGAATTCCGCCATGTTCGTGACAATCCTTCGACCACTCGAGGCGGCAGAGTCCATGGCTGTCTTCCGGCTATCCCTGTAAGTATTCCCGCCCAGGAACTCCACCGAAGAGACCATCTCCTGCCGGACAATCTCATGATGTTTGCCACGGTCGGAAGCATGCGCACAAAATACCGATGGCGTGGCATCATCAAGCTCGACTGTCGTCGCCAAACCCACACGCATCCCCTGCTCACGGGCACTGTCAGCAATTGAATCAAGGCCGGTCGTACGGCTGGAATCCATGGCGATGACATGATTGGCCGTTTTGGCGCCGCACGCAATCGCCGTACCCGCCGCCGCGGAATCGGTAATCCACGAGTCAGCGCTACGGGTGTTCACCAGCCCTGCAACCGGAAACCGGTTCATCAGAAGTTGGCGATACTCCGCTACGGCAGGAGGGCGTGCGCCGTTTTGAACCATTTCGGCCAGAAGCCGCTGATTGGCGCCCATCCCATCCCCGATAAACAGGAACACATAGCGGGGGCCGGCACTCCCATGAACCACCCCTTCCGGAACGGAACAGCAGCCAGCCAGAATGCCCGAAACCACGGCAACACAAAAAAACCTTGCCATCTTCATCGTAAACTCACCCTCCACCATGTTCCCTGAACCCATTCCCAAGGCCTCTGTTTACCACAACCTTGCAACGGGGGAAAACCGAATATGGTGCCACCTTGCAAGCTTTGCAGGTCTGATGTAAGGTTTAACGAAACAGGAGGGGCATCATGTTTTCAAAAAGATTGGCTGGAATCATCGGGGGACTGGGACTCGCGGCAACGGTGGCATTGGCGGCGTCTGTCACAGTCATGAGTGTTCAGGTTCGCAACGCGGAAATCCGTGAAACACCGTCCTATCTTGGAAAAATCGTCACCACCATGGCTTACGGCGACAAGGTGACGGTTCAATCCGAGAATGGCGCCTGGATGCAGGTCTCATCCGCCGGCCAATCCGGTTGGATTCACTCCTCGGCCCTGACGAAAAAGAATATCGTCATGAAATCCGGGGCCGGCGCCCAGACAACCGCCTCCAGCGGCGAAATGGCACTGGCGGGAAAGGGATTCAACTCCAAGGTCGAGGCCCAGTTCAAGAACAACCACAAGGATATTGATTTCTCCTGGGTCGACAAGATGGAGAAAATCAAAATCCCGCCTTCAGAAATCCGGGAGTTCGCTAAAGACGGAAAACTGACCGCCGGGGGAGGTGCGAAATGAACCGAAGTTTCATCCTCTCCTCGATCCTGTGCATCCTCCTGACTGGCTGCGCAACCGTGAACAAATTAACTGAAGTTGGAACAGGAATCGCCGCCGCCACAGGCGTGATCAGCACTGACCAGGCCCAGTCCATCAACAAGAGCGTGGGCGCCGTCAGCAAGGTGTTCGAATCCATCACACCGGAACAGGAATACTACATCGGACGAACGGTCGCGGCGACCATCCTGTCCCAGAACAAGCCGCTCGACAACCGAGCCATGACCACCTACCTGAACACAGTCGGGCAGTATCTGGCGCTTTACTCGGACCGCCCGGAAACATTCGGGGGCTATCACTTCCTGATCATGGACTCTGACGATATCAATGCCTTCGCGGCGCCCGGTGGCTTCATCATGGTCTCCCGCGGCATGCTGAAATGTTGCAAGAGCGAAGAAGCGCTGGCCGGCGTCCTGGCCCATGAAATCGGGCATGTGGAGCTGAACCACGGTCTCCAGGCGATCGACAAGAGCCGCCTCACCGCGGCGGCCACGATCCTGGGCACGGAAGCCGCCAAGAACCTGGGCGGAAAGGACCTGGCCGATTTGACCAAAACCTTCGAGAACTCAATCTCCGACATCACTTCCACGGTAATGAACAGCGGTTATGCCCGGAAATTCGAATTCCAGGCGGACAAGGCCGCCGTCATCATCCTCAACCGCTCCGGCTACAGCCCGAACGGACTGGTCTCCATGCTTCAACAGATGGAGCGAACCCTGAAGCCGGGTGGTCATGACTTCGCTAAAACCCACCCCGCCCCCCAGGATCGGATTGCTGAGCTGACCAAGCTCATCGGATCCGCCCCGGCCGCCGCCGCCCCGGAACGACAGGAACGCTTCACAGATTCCATGAAGGGGCTGTAAGCGTGCAGCGCGGCGACAGGGAAACATCCAACATGACAAACCAGCGTCTCTTCCAGGCGCTGGCGGTCGGGACGGTTTGCACCCTGATGGCCACCGCCCTGTGGCACGCCAATGTTCTGGAACGCTGGGAATACCGGCTCTGGGACATGGAGGTCCGCCAATTCGCAAAACCGGTCTCCACAACCGGCCAGATACGCCTCATTTTCCTCGACCAGGACAGCCTCGATTGGGGCAAGAAAATGGGCTGGGAATGGCCCTGGCCCCGTGAAGTCTACGCACCGGTCCTCGATTTCTGCCGGCGGGGCGGAGCCAAAACGGTTTCGTTCGACGTCATCTACAGCGAGCCTTCGGAACGGATCGACCAGGATGCCGCCCTGGGTGAGGCCATCCGCAAGACCCCGGGCTTTGTCGGCACCGTGTTTGTCGGAAACGAGACCGGAAGTTCCACCAACTGGCCTGCCTCAATTCCCGGCTCAGGGATCATCTTCAAGGATCATTACCCTTCGCAAAAAAACCCTTTCAAGATGTCCCGCGCCATGTTCCCCATCCCCGAAGTGGCGACCAACGCAACCATCCTGGGCACCGTTTTCGGTAATCCCGACTCAGATGGCATCTACCGGCGATTGCGCCCCTTCAGCCTGTTTGATGGACAAGTGGTCCCCTCTCTCGGACTCGGCGCCTACCTGGCGGCCTCAACGAACCGATCCCTCTACCTCCGGGAAGACTGGTTCGGAATTAATCGCCGCCACATCCAACTGCATCTCGATTCGAACGGGCAGGCCATCCTGCGCTACCGAGGCAAATCCCAAACCCATAAGACCATCAACGTCTCGGGAGTGATTGAATCGGAACTGTTGATCAGGGAAGGCAAGCCGCCCCTGATCGACCCTGCCATTTTCAAGGACACCTACGTATTCCTGGGCTTCACGGCACCGGGGCTAAAAGATTTGCGCCCCTCTCCGGTTGACTCCACCTACCCCGGCGTGGAGATCCATGCCACGTTCCTGGACAACCTCCTGGCAGGCGACTTCATGCGCGACGCAGCAGGCTGGTGCTCGCTTCTCCTGGCATTCCTGCTGGCCTGTACCGGAGCGGCAGCCATCCGGATGGGACGGCACATCTGGCAGAATATCCTCGTCTTTGTCCTCCTGGTGCCACTCCCGATCCTGCTTGGCTCCCTGGCCTACGCCAATGGATTCTGGCTCCCCACCGTCTTCCTGCTCACGGCCATGATCCCCGCACTCACTGGCGCCCTGATCCTGAATTACGCCACGGAAGGCAAGCAAAAGCGCTTCATCAAGGGCGCCTTCAAGCAATACCTGAGCCCTCTCGTCATCGAAGAGCTCGTCCAGCACCCGGAACGCCTCAAGCTCGGCGGGGAACTC
>JBAXRC010000088.1:0-7564 GCA_037131415.1 bacterium
ACGGGTCGCGAAAATGTTTGGTTCCCGCCACGCAAGGTGGCGGGGCACCCCCTATCACTGACCCCTTACCCGGGGACAGGGGGGTAGGGGATTACCCTATGGCTGAATCAGGGTTTTCCTGATGGCGGGGCCGCATAAAATCAGACAGAATGTAAAAAATATGGAGGGTAAATGGAAAAGAAAATACTCTTCGTGGATGATGAAAAGTCTATTTTAAAAATCTTGGAAGCGCTTTTCCGGGCAGGCGGATATGTTCCGAGGTGTATTTTAGACGCTGAGGAAGCCTTGGTGGTGCTCAAGGATGAGAATATCAAGGTTTGCTTTGTAGATATCCATATGCCGATTATGAACGGCATGGAGCTCTGTCGCCGAATCAAGGAAGTCCAGCCGGACGCCCATGTTTATGCATTAAGTGCTTTCCCTGGTGTTATGAATGATGCACAATACAAAAACTTCGGCTTTAATGGGTATCTTCGGAAGCCCTTTAATATTGACCAGCTGATGGATGTAGGTCGGACAGCGTTTGAATCGCTTTCGGCCAAAGTGGACACCTGATTGTTCCGGAGTTGAGGTGACGGGCGGGACGTGGTGGTTCCGCGGGAGTCTGTTTGAATGGAGAAAAAAATACTTTTTGTAGACGATGAACCTTTGATCCTGAGGGTTCTTGAATCCGTTTTTAAGGCGGATGGATACACTGCTTTTTCCACAACATCGGGAGTCGAAGGGCTTGAACTGGTTGCCCGCGAGGATATTCGCGTATGCTTCGTCGATTTGCGCATGCCGGTGATGGATGGTCTGGAATTGTGCCGTCGCATCAAGGCCATCCAGCCGGACGCCCATGTTTTTGCCCTAAGCGCTTATATCAGCGGCTTCAAGGAGAGTGAATTCCGTGACGCGGGGTTTGACTGCTGGTTACTCAAGCCATTCAATATCGACCAGTTGCTGGCCGTTGGCCGGAATGCCATTGACCAGTTGCAAAAGGAGGAAGCCGCCAAGCTTCCCTCCTGACGGTATTGAATTTTCAACGTTTTCTGACCATGCCCTCGATTCTCCATGTCGATATGGATGCTTTTTTTGCGGCCATCGAGGTGCTGGATCATCCGGAATGGAAAGGGAAGCCGCTGGTAGTTGGGGCGCCACCGGACAGGCGCGGCGTGGTCTCCACCTGTTCCTATGAGGCCCGTAAGTTTGGAATCCACTCTGCTATGCCATCACGGACCGCGGGGAAACTCTGCCCGTATGCCGTTTTTGTGGAACCCCGCATGGGACGCTATTCTGAAATCTCAGGTCAGATCATGACGATTTTCGAGGAATTCACACCCTTGGTGGAACCCCTTTCCCTGGATGAGGCGTTCCTGGATGTCAGTGGCGCGTTGCGTCTGTGGGGTGATCCCGTCACCCTTTCCTGTGAACTCAAGGCGCGCATTAAGTCCCGGGTGGGGTTGACGGCCTCCGTGGGGGTTGCTGCCAATAAATTCCTGGCCAAGATGGCCAGTGATATGAATAAACCCGATGGATTGACTGTGGTTCCGGAGACGGAGCACGAGGTCATGGCTTTCCTGTCACCCTTGCCCGTGACCAAAATGTGGGGTATCGGAAAGGTGTCCGCCGCCCGCCTTGAAAAGGAGGGGATCCGCACCATTGGGCAGCTACAGGCCTTGTCCCTTTCGTCCTTGGAGCGCCTTTTCGGGGCCGGTGGTGCCCGTGATATGGCTGATCTTGTACGGGGCAGGGATTCGCGCCCGGTGATCACGCATTGGGAGGAGAAGAGCATCTCCAACGAGCATACCTTTGATGTGGATGAGGCCGATATGGAGCGGGTGCGTCAGTGCTTGCTGGAGCTTGCGGAAGAGGTTGGTGGACTCCTCCGGAAATCCGGAAAGCTGGCCCGGACGGCCCAAGTGAAGATCCGGTTCGGTGATTTTTCGACCATCACGCGCCAGATGTCTTTCCCTGCCGTGAAAGACGCGGATCGCGATCTGATCCAGTGCGCGCTGGTGCTGTTTGACCGTGAACAGATTTCGCGGCCCGTCCGCCTGGTTGGGTTCGGGGTAAGCAATCTAAAGACACCGGAGCAGGCCGTCCCGGTGCAGCCGGAGCTTTTTGCCGCCACTACTCCCGCGCCGGATGAGCGGAACAAGAAGCTGGATCAGGCCGTGGATGCCCTGAGGAAGTCCTTCGGTTCCCATGCCATCAAGCGGGGGATGAGCCGGTAGTTGCTAAATTTCTCCACTTCTTCACCTGTTCCATCAGGGCGGACAGGATGTCGGCTTCGGGGACGGTTGCCACGAAGGTGCCGCGGACATAGAGGGCGCCTTTGCCTTGTCCGCCGGCGATGGCAATATCCGCTTCACGGGCTTCGCCCGGTCCGTTGACAACGCAGCCCATGACCGCCACGGAAGGGTGGGGTGCCAGGGGGTTTGCACGGTAATACTTGTCCAGCTCGGCTTCAACCTGCTGCGCCAGCGAAACCACATCAATCTGGATGCGTCCGCATGTCGGGCATGAAATCACGCCGGCACCGGGGGGGCGGAGTCCGAAGCAACGCAGAAGCTCAAGACCTACACGGATTTCCTGGACGGGATGATCGGTCAGCGAAATCCGGATGGTATCGCCGATCCCCTCGGCGATCAGCATCCCGAGGGCCACGCTTGACCGGATGGTTCCATTCAGAAGCGTCCCCGCCTCCGTGACACCCAGATGGAGGGGGTGATCCGTGGTCGCTGACAGCAGGCGGTAGGCCTCCAGGGTCCGTGGGACATCCGAGGCTTTCACGGAAATCTTGATCCAGGGATGACCGGCATCCTCCAGGATCCGGACATGGCGCATGGCGCTCTCGACGAGTGCCCCGGCCGTGGCTCCTCGGTGCTTCTCGAGCAGTTCCTTCTCCAGCGAGCCGGCGTTGACGCCGATGCGGATCGGCACCTTGCGTGCCGCCGCGGCCCGCACCACTTCCTGAACCCGGTCAAGACTGCCGATATTCCCCGGATTGATCCGGAGTCCATCAATTCCCGCATCCAGTGCAATGAGGGCTAGTTTATGGTTGAAATGGATGTCGGCAATTAGCGGCAGGGCGACCTGCTTGCGGATATCGGCAAGCGCATGGGCGGCGGCTTCGTCAATGACGGCAAGGCGGACGATGTCGCAGCCGGCGGCCTCTATCTCGCGGATCTGCGCGACCGTGGCCGCCACATTGCGGGTGTCGGTCTTGGTCATCGTCTGGACACTGATGGGCGCCCCGCCACCGACGGCCACCGTTCCCACATGGATCTGGCGGGTAGGCCGTCTGGTGATGACAAAGGGGTGCTGCATGTCAGGGCGCCGGTCTGGCCGGTGCGTTGGTGGAAGCGGGAGCAGTCTGGACTTTCTGGACCTGTTCCTTTTTTGGGCCCGTCAGCTTATCCACCAGGCCGCCTAGCGGCGTCATCCGGATGGCGTCACGGTAGGTAAGCAGAACAAACAGGCAGATCAGCAGTATGGCAAAGGCATTGGTGATGATATTTATCAGCTTGGCGGGGAGGGGGCGGCGGAAAATCATTTCAAACAGGGCAAAGACGATATGGCCGCCATCCAGCACGGGTATCGGCATCAGGTTCAGTATGGCCAGGTTGACGTTCAGAAAGACCGTAAAAGTGATGGCGATGATGAAGCTCAGTTTGACGAGATAGTAAAAAGCCATCAGGATGGAAAGGGGGCCGCCTATCTGCTTGGCGGTATTTCCCGCCTGCCCGTGGGTGGTCAGTGCCTTGAGCGTGTGAAAAATGGTGGTGGAATCATTGATGATCTGTGCGCTGGGCAGGGGATGTACAACCTTGCTGAAATCCACGTCGATCTGCTTGGGGTTGAACTCAATTCCGATCCGGACCTTCTTGTACGCGGTGTCATAATCCGGGGTGACGTTGGCGGTGATGAGTTTCCCGTTCCGGATGTAGGTTAGGGGGACGGATTGCCCCTTGAAGTCCTGGATCATCATGGTGAGCTGACCGGGACTGAAGATTTTCAAGCCGTTGAATGCGGAGATGATATCACCCCGTTTCAAGCCAATTCGCGCGGCACTCATGCCCGGCGCCGTGTTGAACACCATGCAAAGCCCCTTGCAGTCGAGCATGTCGGGGGAGATGGATTCCTCCCCGGGGATCGGTATGACAACCGTCGTGGTGTCCCGTTTGACGGTCACTTTGGCCATGTTGTGGCTGAATGCCTTGAGCCGGAACTCCTGCCAGCTTGCAACCGGGAGGCCATTGACAGCTTTGATTTCATCCCCGCAACGGAGCCCGTTGGTGTAGGACAGGCTGGCTGGATGGACAAATCCCACCACCGAGCTTTCTTCGGCAGTAGACGCAGGGCGCCCATAAAGGTAAACGACCCAAGCTAGGATAAAGGCCAGGATCATGTTCCCGATGGCGCCTGCGGCTGACACAATAATGCGTTTCCAGGGCGGCATCGGTGGCAGGTTGGGTTTCGGCGCTTCCAGGGGGTTGACGGCATCTTTCTTGTCATCCTTGTCCGCCTCGCTGGATCCCTGAACCAGCGCCATGCCGGTTGGGTCGAGCTGGGGAATCGCCACATAGCCGCCGAAGGGAATGGCGCCGATCTTGTAGACCACCCCGTTGATTTTGCGCTGCCACAGGGCCGGCCCGAAGCCGATGGAAAAGGTTTCAACCGTAAACCCGCACCAGCGCGCTGTCAGGAAATGGCCCAGCTCGTGGATGAAAATGGTCATGCCGAAAAGAATGGCGACGATGATGATGGTCAGAATGGTGGTAAGCATGAAATCAGACTTTCTTTTTTGCGAAGGTTGTCAGGCAGAAACGGCGGGCTTCCTGCCGCGCCCAGTTGTCGGTGTGTAGAATTGTTCGAGATTGGGTGAGGGGATCGACTTGTGCCGGTTCATCACGGCTTCGACGGTGTGCCATATCCCGGAGAAGGCAATGGTGCCATCCAGGAATTCAGCGACAGCGATCTCGTTGGCGGCATTCAGGACGCAGGGCATTGTGCCGCCGGTTATGGCCGCCTTGCGGGCCAGGCCCAGGCACGGGAACCGCAGGGGATCGGGGGCGGAAAAGTTAAGGCAACCCAGCGTGGCGAGATCCAGGCGGGGCAGGCCGCCGTCCGCCCGTTCAGGCCAGGTCAAGGCGTGCTGGATGGCGAAGCGCATGTCCGGCGGACTGAGCTGGGCGAGCACACTGCCATCCACAAATTCGACCAGCGAGTGCACAATGCTTTCCGGGTGGATGACGACGTCAATCCGGTCGTAGGGGATTCCGAACAGCCAGTGGGCCTCCATGATTTCGAGCCCCTTGTTCATCAGGGTAGCGGAGTCCACGGACACCTTTCGGCCCATGTTCCAGCGGGGATGCTTGAGTGCCTGGGCGGCGGTGACCTTGTCGAAATCCATATCCCTTCGGTGGGCGAAGGGGCCGCCTGATGCGGTGAGGATGAGTCGCCGGATGGAGGAGGCGGGCTTGCCCTCCAGGCATTGGAAGATGGCGCTATGTTCGCTATCGACAGGCAGGAGACGGGCCTTGTTGCGGGCGGCGCAGGCCATAACCATCTGTCCGGCTGCCACGAGCACCTCCTTGGTGGCAATGGCTACATCCGTTCCCTGGTTGAGCGCGGATAGAACAGGTTTCAATCCCGCCATGCCTACCATGGCGCAGAGTACCAGATCGGCGTCATTCAGGGCGGCAAGTTCCTCGACGCCTTCCGGGCCGCTGTGGAGCGTGGTGCCGCGCGGCAGGGCGCAACTGGCGGCTTCTGAGGCTTCCGGGTCGGCAACGGCGATATGCTTCACCTTGAACTCTGCGGCCTGCTCCAGAAGGCGGCCACTGCTGGTGCGGGAGGCGATTCCGATGACCTTCAGCCGTTCGGGAAGGGCGGCGGCAACACGGAGTGCGTTTTCGCCGATGGAGCCGGTACTGCCAAGGATGACGATTTTCTTTTTCATGGGATCAGGTGACTGTTGCAAACCAACGCAGGTAGAAATACAGGGCTGGCGCCGCAAAAAGAAGGCTGTCTAGAACATCCAGGATGCCTCCCATTCCCGGGAAAAGGGACCCGGAATCCTTCATGCCTGCGGAGCGCTTCAGTAGGGATTCGACGAGGTCGCCAATGACGCCGATGGCGGCCAGGAAGGCGCCGAGGAACAGGGCGTGGCCCCATGTCAGGCTCAGCTTCCCGAATCCAGCGGCCTGGGTGCTGCCCGAGGGATTATGCCAGAGCCAGTACACGGCCATGCTGCCCGCAATCCCGGCGACAAACCCCCCGGCCAGGCCTTCCCAGGTCTTCCCCGGGGAGATTCGCGGAAACATCTTGTGCCGACCCAGGGTGCTACCCACGAAATAGGCACCGATGTCGGACGACTTGACCACCACGACAAGATAGACGATCAGGGCCTGTGCCGTGGGGCTGAACGGCTGGTTCCAGGCGGTGGGGGTCCAGCGGAAGCAGAGATTCATCATGAACATCAGCAACAGGGGTACATAGGCCAGGCCCAGGAGGGTACAGGCGATGGTGGGAAGCGGCTGGGGGTTCTCCTTCTGCGGGAACTGCCGTACGAAGATGATGAAGACAATCAGGGTCATGATCATGGCGGGGAGTTCCCTCGCGGCTTCCGGAACGGGACCGGCGCACAGCACGGTGACGTTCAGGCTGAAATAGCAGGCGGCCATCAGCGCGAGTCCCGCCGCAATGCCGACGTTGCGGAAGGCGGGAATGCCGGCACTGCGCTGGATGCCGTAGAACTCGATGAGGGCCAGCACGGCCAGGGCGACCACCACCAAGACCCCGGCGATGGATGGCAGTTTGAAGAGGAGGAGCCCCGCGCCACCCAGGAGAATAACGGCGCTGAAAATGCGTCGAAGTAGTTTCATGGTTCCCTTATCCGACAAGACCGAACCGCCGGTGTCGGCGTCCATATTCCTCAACAGCCTTGGCCATATGTTCTTCCCTGAAGTCCGGCCAAAGCGTGTCCGTGACGTAAAATTCAGCATAGGACAATTGCCACAGGAGGAAATTGCTGAGGCGCATCTCGCCGCTGGTCCGGATCATCAGGTCGGGATCGGGGATGTCGGGGGCGTAGAGATTTGCCGAGATCGCGGCCTCGTCGATGGATTCCGGGTCAAGGGTTCCCGCCTTGGCCTTGCGGGCAAGTTCACGGGCAGCATGGGCGATTTCGGTCCGGCCGCCGTAGCTGAGCGCGAGGATCAGGGTGGCGTCGCGGTAGTGCTCGGTCACCTGCATGACATGATTCAACTCGCGCCGGACCGACTTGGGGAGGTCGCTTAAACGTCCGATGGCCCGGAGACGGATCTTGTTCTCATGGAACTCCCGCTCCTCGTTCCGGAGGAATTTTTTCAGGAGGTTCATGAGGGCTTCCACCTCGGCCTTTGGGCGATTCCAGTTCTCGACGCTGAAGGCATAGACCGTCAGGAATTTGACGCCCAGCTTCTTGCAGGTCTTGATGGCGATCCGGACTGATTCCGCACCCTTCTCATGTCCCTTGGCCCGGGGCAGGTTGCGTTGCTGGGCCCACCGCCCGTTTCCGTCCATGATGACCGCCACA
>JBAXRC010000089.1:0-7557 GCA_037131415.1 bacterium
CGATCCCGATGAAGAGAAACAAGGCGGGGGACTGCCAGAGTTTTTCCGCAGTTTGGTTTATGGGCGTCACGGCACCGTGGAGCATCGCCGCATCGCCAAGCGGCACCTGGAGCACCTGTTGCTTAGCCTGATTGATGGCGCCGTTGTCCCTCGCAGTTGTATGTTTGTGAGCCTTAACGGCGGCGAGGGAAAAACTTACCTCATTGAGCAACTCGTGAAACTGGCTAGGGAGGCAAGGCGTAAGATCCTGCTTATTGACGCCAACTTCGGTGCCCCCGGGTTATGTCAGATGTTTGGGCGTCCGCCTGCCACGGGTTTGGCAGAGGTGCTGTCCTGTGCCGCCGAGGTCAAGGACGTGGTGGTATCCGTCAGCCCAGGGGTGGACATGATCGGGGCCGGTCGTATGCGCATCAATTCACAGGCACAATGGGCGGTGGAGGCCACCCGCGTGGCGGTCGCCGCTATGGCGCCAGCCTATGACCTCATTATGGTCGATACCGGGGCACTTCGCAGCGATCCTTCGGCGACCCGGTTGCTTCCCCTGGTGACGGATGTCCTGTGCGTCATGGATGCGAAAAAATCGCGCCGAAGCGATGCGGGGGAGGTGCGGCAGCGCCTTGAAGGAGCCAAAGCCAAAATCAGGTTCATTTTGAATAAGAAAATGTACTCGGGTGATCATCTGTTCGCGGCCGGAATCAATGGACACGCTACGCCAGAAGGTGCGGCTAAACCGCTGGCTCGAAGCCGCGTGTAAGGAGCGGCGCCGGGATGAAGGCGATCTTTAATAACGGGGCCACGAGGGCCCGCATGGCGGCATGGGCTTGGTGGGTGTTGTTCTTGTTTGCCATGACAGGTGTGTACCTGTTTGTGAATGCGCCGCCGTGGTGGGGCAGGTTGTGCCTATTGACGGCGTTCGGGTTGGGTAGCGGTTTGATCCTGGTTCGGTTACGACCCCGTAAGATCCCGGTTCTGAACTACCACAGTGTGTCTGCGGATCCGGAGTGGTTACAGATTGGAGACCGTGTGTCGCTCACGCCGAGCGCCTTTGAGCGTCAACTGGCGTATCTGGCACGGCAGGGATACCAGAGTCTGTTCGTCAGCGAGGTGCATGCCCTTCTGGCCGGGTGCCATAATCCGGAATCGCAGGTCAAGCATGTGGCGCTGACTTTCGATGACGGCTATGCGGATAATTGGATCGCCGCTTTTCCGTTGCTCAGGAAATATGGCATCAAGGCGACGATGTTTGTCAGCACCGGTTTCATTACCGGTGCGGACGGTTGCCGTCCGACCATCGGGGATGTGGCCCCGGATGCCTTGGACTGGAGCGGATATCTGACGTGGCCCGAATTGCGTGCCATGCAGGCCAGTGGCCTGGTTGAGGTTCAGTCGCACGGCGGAACCCATACGCGTGTCTTCACGGGATCTGAAGTGCAAGGATTTGTCGGACCGGGCAAGCCGAATCTGTGGTTGCTGTTGAACAACCGCCCCGACATCCGGCCGGGATGGTGGAGCAAGCTGGGTGATGACCGTTCATTGTGGGGCCACCCGGTATTCCGGCAGGCACCCTCGCTGGCGCACCGGGCCTATCAGCCTGACAAGGAAGCGGTGGAAAACCTGATGTCATGGGCGGGAGGCGCCGGAGGGGCTGTCTTTGCAGGGGCGGATTGGGAACAGCGCTTGTTTGAGGAGTGGCGTCGCGAGCGTCATGTGCATGGCGACCGGGGTCACCGTGAGAGCCGCGAGGAATATGAGCGACGCGTTGAGGAAGAATTGGGTGAATCCAGGAGGATATTGGAGCGGGAACTGGGCGTGATGGTGTATGTGTTGTGCTGGCCAGAGAACCGTTTCTCTGAAGAAGGCGAGCAAATAGCGTGCGGCATGGGTTATTTGGCCACGGTTTCCAACCGGCACAAAAGCCGGAATGTTGCTGGAGAATCGCCGGAATCAATTGTGCGTGTGTTCATTGGGGGCAGGGCGGCAGGGGTGCGGTCCCCATTCTTGGATTATCTGGCGTTCATCCTTGAGCTCAAGGTGTTTGAGGGTTGGTACAATTGGTATCCGGTACTGGCGGTAATGCACTTGGCCAGGAAGGTTGTGTTTGCTGCCAGGAGGTTGTGTTCATGTCGCAGGGATTACTTTTCAATTTGGTCCTGATGGCCGGCGTGGTGGCGTTTGCGCTGTTGACCTGTCTTATGCCGTCCACGGCCGTGGTGGCGGGGATGGCTTTCATCGTGTTCGCCGCCACGTTGCGGTGGCCTGACTATGTCCCCAAGTGGGGCTTTTATGTCATTGTGGGACTGGTTCCGTTGAGTGCGATCGGCGGGCATTTGCCTATCCCCCTTGTCAATTCGCTGACAAAACTGATGTTTCTGCTGGCATTCGGATGGTTGCTGATCGGCGGTATTCTGGGAAACCGGCGTTTTGTGGTTGGGTCGCAAGGCCTGGTCGCGATGGCATTCGCCGGATCGGCGGTACTGGCCACTATATTTTGTGAAAAGACGGATGCGACCTTTCCCGTCCTGATGCGCTTTCTCAATCACGTGCTTCTATTCATACTTGCGATCAACGTGCTCAAGACAAAGCGCGACATCGCCATCCTTTTTGCTGTTATCGTGGTCACATGCCTGTTGTCGGCGGCAGGGGGAATTCTGAGTCCGGACCTGTGGAGTCATGAACGTGGCCCGGCCGGGGAACGCCTCGCGGGCTGGACGGTCCAGGATGATGCGCCGACCTTTGGGTTTTTCCTGTTAATGGGTATTTTGATCAGTTTCTATTATCTCCTGGTGACGCGGGTGGCATGGTTGCGAGTCGCGCTGATGCCGGTGATTGGCATCCTGGCCTATGCCATGGTCTCCACTTATGCCCGGAGTACCTTTGTCGTTCTTGTGGCGGCGGCGGGGTTCACGCTTTTCAAGTTGAGAAAACGTGTGCCTGTCGGTTTCGCTTTGCTTTGCCTGAGCGTGATTACCCTGGCTGTGGCGCCGCTGGTTCCCCAAGCATTCTATTCTCGAATCAGTTCGATTGGGCGTCAGTTCGACAGCGAGAAGCAGAAGGATCCCACCGTTCAGTGGCGAATCGACAGCGCTCGCATCGGATTTGACATGTTCATGCAAAGCCCCCTGGTGGGGAGGGGACCTGGAAACTTTCCCGAAGAATATCTATCCCGGGAGTTCCGATACGACCGGGCCTATCGTCCGAAAAGCGTGGTCGGCAATACCTATGTGTCGGTGCTTTATCAAGTTGGCTTCCTTGGGTTTGCGATATTAGCCTTGCTCATGTTCATGGCATGGCGGGATCTGCGGGCCGTGAAGGCGTCTTATGAACGAGGAGGTGCGGGAGCCGGGCCGCCCGCCTTCTTGGACGACGCGGCGGATCTTCTCCAGATCCTACTGGTGGTGCTCCTGTTGTATTCCATTTTCGGGGCCATCGAGAAGGAGAAGTACCTCTGGACCGTTCTGGCGACAGCGGCCGTGCTGGCCCGTATCAGACGCGAGGAACTGCCCCTTGCGATTTCTGCGAAACCGGTGGAGGGGTGACATTGCCATGATGGTCCCGGGGGTGGTTCCGGAAATCACAAGTGATGCCCTGCATCGGGATTATCCCGCCCTGACGGTGGTCGAGACCCGCTGCCTGCGCGATATTGCCTGTGGTATTTACCCCTGTTATTACCGGCGTCTGTCCGATCGGCTCCGGGTCGCCTCCTCGGTGGTGGCGCTCATTGCCGATCTCGGCGACATCCAGATCAACCCGTCATTTCAGCCGCGCGAGTATCTGTTGGGCGACAATGTCCGGCAACATTTCATTCATGGAACTGCGCGGTTGCCGAAGGCCGTGAAGGATTCCGCCAAACGGCTGCTACCAGCCGGGCTACTCCGCCGCCTCTCGAGGGATCGGTTCTGGACTGAATCATGGGAGACGATTGATGCCCGGGTGTTTAAGCTCAAGCCCTTCGAGCGCGTCACGCCAGAAGGATCCGTTGATCTATTCATTCCGGACTTCTCGCTCCGCAACGCGGATGGCCTGGTCGAAGGGGTGGCCTGTCATCTGGAGCGTTTCGTCCGGGAAATGGAGGAGCGTTATCCCGGGCATGATCACGTCATGATGATTGGCGGCAAAGACAGCCAGATTCTGGCCCTCATTCCCAAGCGGCATCCGGAACGGTGGCATGTCTTCAGCGCATCCCCGAACAGTGCCCTTGTACAGCCATGGCTGGGGTGGAACGATGTTGAGGTCGGGCAGGTCTTTGTTGACGACAACCGGAACCTGGAGACGGCGGGGGAGACAGAGCGCAAGATTGTGTGCAGCGACCTGTATTCCGATCCGCGCCATATGCGTTGGCTTCCGGCCCTGCGCCGCATTGCCGGGAATTTCGACTTCCGCTGTTTCTTCTGGTCCGGCTCTGCGGCCGATGCGCTGCATGTCGGGCGTTCGTATCATCAGCGCTACGCGTCCCGGGACCCCATGGAATTCTTTGATATCCACCTCAAGCGTGTGCCATGCCTCGTTGGAAACTACCATCAGGTTGTCAAGAACTTCACGGGCTGTCCGCTCCTTTGCCCTTATCAGACAGATATAATCTGGCGCGAAGTCTACTCCCACCATGGCCCCGCCGTCATTCCAACGGGTGTGGATCTGCGCCCCAGAATCGGCGAGCGGCTGGCTGGGCGGACGATCCGCTGGCTGGACACCAATCCGGGGCCGGAGGCCTATCAGTATGAGCAGCCGTTCAACGCCCGTGAAATCTATTTAAAACGATTGAGGAGTATTCGGTCATAACCGAATTCTGACGTCCGGCTTGTTGTCGCCTCACAGAGTGTTGTCAATCTACAGGATGGAAAAGGGGTGACAGGTCTTGGGAAGATTGCGGCGTTTGGCGGGGGACATTCAATGAACCTGAAAGAAATCTGGACGGAAATGGAGGCGGTTCCGCTATCGTCGTCCATGAATGAGGTCTTTGACCTGTTCCGCCATAACCGGGAGTGGCCATTCTTGCCGGTGGTGGATGGGGACCGGCGGGTGGTCGGCGTGGTGAGGGAGTACGACCTGAAGGGCCATGCCTATGCCCAGTTCGGGCGCGATCTTGTCAAACGGCATTCGTTGCACCAATTTCTGAAACCTGCCCTGATCCTGCCCGCGGATATCACGGAGAAGGAGTTGCTGGATGCCTCGGCGAAGAACCCCAATCCTGATGGCGTTGTCTTTACGGAAGAGGGACGGTATCGGGCCGTGCTGCTGAACCAAGCCGTCCTACAACTGTTTGAGCAACAGCACCTCGAAACCGAGGTGAGGCTGGCTCAGGCCCAGAAAATGGAGGCCATCGGCACTCTGGCTGGCGGCATCGCCCATGACTTGAACAACATCCTCACTCCGATCCTGGGGTATGCGGAACTCATGAGCCTGATGCTACGGCAGGGCGAGCCCATTAACCAGGAGATGATTGATCAGATTACCGTGAGCGCCACCCGTGCGCGTGAAATCGTCAAGCAGATTCTGGCCTTCAGTCGCCACCAGAAGAGCGAACGTTGTCCAGTCAGTTTGAGCCGTTCCATCAAGGAAACGATAAGAATGATCAGTTCCTCACTTCCGGCTACGATCGACATCGAGATCCGCTTGAATGTCGAGAATGACACTGTGCTGATGAATCCCGATGAGATGCACCGCGTCATCATGAACCTCTGTACGAATGCCTACCATGCTATGAGGGAGCGGGGTGGGCAGATGCAGATTACGCTCGACCACCACCAGGGCCCCTTGCTTGGCTGGTCCACATATTCGGAACTGCTTCTGGGCGACTATCTGCGGCTGTCCGTTGCCGATACCGGTGGCGGCATTGAGCCCGATCTTCTTCCTCGCATTTTCGAGCCGTTCTTTACGACCAAGAAGCAGGGGGAAGGAACCGGCCTGGGACTGCCCATTGTGCATGGCATTGTGTCGCGTTCTAAGGGGTTGATTTCCGTCGAGAGCCGGGTTGGCAAGGGATCCACCTTCCATCTCTACTTTCCGGTTGTGGTGGATTACTCGCACGGCGTCGCGCGGCGGTCTTCCGAAATTAACGAGGGCGAACCCAGTGAGTTGTACCCGGTCACCTCGGGAAGCCGGATCCTTTTTGTGGACGATGAATTTTCTGTCACCCGGCTAGCGAGCATCATCCTTCCGAGATACGGAATCGCGGTCGTGACAGAGAATGACAGCCGCAAGGCGTTGGCGATCTTCCGGGAGTGTGCCCAGGAGTTTGATCTGCTGGTGACCGATCAGACCATGCCGGGTCTCACGGGTGTTGATCTGGCGCGGGAAGTTCTCCTTATCCGGCCCGACCTGCCCGTGATTATGTGCACGGGTTACAGCGAAGCCGTGTCCCCCGAAGAGGCCTGCGAGGCGGGTGTTTGCGAGTACGTGCTCAAACCCCCTGACTTCCAGAAACTGGCCTCATCCATCCGCAGGCAGGTGTGTTTATGCCAACGGCGTTCAGGCATGAGCCATCCCTCCGCCGGAAGCCTTCCTCATAGGTTGGGAATGGGTCATGTGTGATCTGCTGACAATTTCGAGTCGTCATCCGTGTCGAGTTGGCTACCTGCTTCCGGCGTTTGCCATCTGTGGAAAGCGAAACCGCCATGGTTGGGGTGTTGGGTATTTCGGTTCGGATGGGGGTGCCATGATTCACACAAGCTCCCGGGAGGCTTATGACGAATCAAGGGCCGTCGTCGATGAGGAATTGGTCAGACTTTCCACTGAGGCCCGATCCCGCTATTTTCTGTGCCATGTGCGCCTGGCCTCATGCGGCGAGGTGTGCAGCAACAACAACCATCCGTTCATGCTCCAGTTCCTGGGATATGACTGGTTGTTTGCGCACAACGGAACATGCAGAGGGCTGGTTGACTACCAGAGCGTCAACGATCGGGTGCCGGACGCAACGAACGATTCCGCCCGGATCTTTGAGTATCTTCGGGACCGGCTATTGTCGCACTGCAAACCGGCCGCCCAGGATGGCGTTCCGCTTTTCAGGGCTGTGGCCGCCGCCGTGCGGGACTTGATCAATGCGTACAACTGCGAGGATCCATTAAACGACAATTTTAACTTCCTCCTCTGTAATGGCTCTGCACTGTTTGTCTTCATGCATTATCGCCCGTTCTTCGTAAGGTGTCAGCATAAGGCGGAAGGTGATGCCTTGGTTATGACAACGTGCGGAAATGACGACGAGGGCGGCCTTTCTGACGGTGAGGCGTGGGTTAAGGTCAAGGAACACGACAGGAACAATGGTGCCCTGCTCATGATTGTGGATGACAGGATTGTCGAGCGTGCGGACATCACCCGAAGTGAATCATGATCCGCCCGCGCATTCTTCATCTCATTCATCACCTGCGCATTGGTGGAGCCGAGACCCTGCTTGTGGAATTACTGCCGCGTCTTGCGGAAGCGGGATTTGAGGTCCACGTTGCCTGCCTGGATGACCGGGGTCCTCTTTTCGCGGAACTGCAACGCCGGGGAATTCCTGCTCATTTCATCGGGCGGAAGAGGGGGTTCGATCCCGCCGGCGGGATCGAACCCCCTCTTCCGCCC
>JBAXRC010000090.1:0-7526 GCA_037131415.1 bacterium
GTCCATATAGTTGTCACGCATGGTGATATACAGCGTCCGTTTGGACTTCTCCCACAACGTGTTGTAAAACGGGTCCTCACACTGGAACAGGCCAACGAACTCGGCGTTGTAGCCGGTCTCCCGGTACTGCAGCGACAAGACCTTCACGCCGGCTGGCATCGTATACTCAATCACATGGCCGTTCATCCAGCCGGGCGTCTCGAACTCCTGCACCCCGTCCCGGGTGATATATTCCGCATGCACATTGAACTCGCCGCCGCCGTGAATGTTATCGGTCCGGATATCAATTTTCTGACCGGCCGAAGCCTCGATCTTGAAATACGGCGTCACCTGCGCGTTGTAGGGCAGCGCCGCCTTGATCACTTTGCCGTCGCTCAAGGCCGGAAGAGCCGCCGCGTTGGTGTAGGCTTTCAGCCCATAATCCTTCCATTGCGGAATCGGCCGCAACACGAGATCGCCCCACGGCGCCACGGGCGGAATGCCGCCCTCAACCGGGGCTGTCCAGGAGGAATCATCATACGCCGGCTCCATCCAGGCCCCGATGTCCTTGGTCGCATCGAAAAGAAGACTGGACTCCGAGAGCCGGTAATTGGACGGCGGATCGCCCGCCGTGCCAAACGCCGGATGAATCCGCATCTTCCAGGTGCCATCGGTCGCGATAACATCCTTTTCAAGCTTGGTCTCCATCACCAGCCCCGGCTTGCCGCTGCTCTTGTGCGAAAAACCCTGCTTGCCAAAATACCAGGCGAGGACCGCGATCGTGTTATGCCCCTTCTTCAGGTACGGCGCCAGTTCCAGGGCATCATAATAGCCGTCGTTCGGCGTGGGGCCGCGCTTGAGGCCGCCCTCGCGGATCACCAGCTTGCCATTGATCCATAACCAGTATTTGGAATCCACCGCGATCCGGGCCGGAACCGAGGAAGGCACACGCCCCATTTCAAAACCTTTGCGATAACAGATCCAGGTGTTCGCATTAGCCTTTTCCGGCCCGATCCACTTGCCCACCCACGGGGCACTGACCGCCTGAACCACCGCCGTACTCATGATCACGCCGACCGGCGGGAAGGCATGCCCTGCATAACCCTCCACATCCACCAGTCTGGGCGCCGCGCCTTTCCACGTAAAGGTGGCATCCACCAGATTGGCATGATCGCCCCACTTGTTATCACCGGTATCGGACACTTCAATCTTGAGCTTCCTGACCCCTGACAGGTCAACATCAATCACCTTGGGCTGGTCGGCGGCCTCCGTCACCACGCCGTCCTTTTTCAGGTCGCCCCTCATCACACCGCTCCGGTACAGGACTTTCCCGTCACCGGTCAGGATGAGTTCAATCGAGCCTCGATCGCCCGGGAAATCACTGAGCCCAAGAACGGCATGGAACTTCTCCGTTTTCCCGTCGAGGTTGAACAGGGCCACCGCCGGAGCATGAAGCCCCAGGCCGTGTTCATATTTCTGCCCCTTCATCTGCAGGGGATGATCGGATGTCGCCCTGTCTTTTCTCGGCGCACCATTCGCGTTTTCGATCAGGTTGAGATTAGGCAGGTCCTCGAATCGGGTTTCCTCGCCGGAAGCCGCAAGGCCGCCCCCCACTACTGCGGACACGACAATGGCCGACATCAGTCCAAGCATTCTTTTCATCATAGCTTCCCTTTCAACCCCTTTTTTCCCATCAATGAGGGGGCCGATCATTGCGCATTCTTTGGCAAAATGAAATTCTTATCGCCGATTCCATCGGCCCATTTGAGTTTCTGAATCGTCCCATCCTCGTTAAACACCAGCGGACGACTCCAATACTGGAAGTCGTGCCCCTTCACCCCGTCGGGCCGCGACCCCCAACGATCCCCCATCCAGATCCACACCGGCCCCCTGGATGTCGGCAACTGCGCGACATAAGTCTGCTGCGCGGCGATGATCGGCACGCCCTTTTCATCGCGGTTGATGTTGCCCCTGAACGTATAGGGCCCGAGGGGTTTGGTAGCCGTATAAACCTGCGCGCCGGATCCGCCCGGACCAAAACAGGTGGTCGTATCAAACAGCACGTAATAGAGCCCGTTCCGCTTGAACATCGCGGGGGCCTCGCATTTGAGCCCGAGGCTGCCTCCATTTTCAAGAGTTGAACCCAGATAATCTGCCGAAAGTTTTTCCACGGAAATGGAATGTCCGTTGGCAATGGACGTGTACACAAGGTAAGCCGAGCCGTCATCGTCCACCATCAGGCTCAAATCACCCGGCTTGCTATTGGCAACCTTGACGTTGGGATTCTGGATGACGAAAGGACCAGCCGGGGTGTCGCTGACCGCAACGCCGTACTGTCCGTTCCACAAGGTGGGATACCAGTTGTACCAGCAGACATATTTCCGTGTCCTGGCATGATAGACCACATACGGACGGTAACAGACCCCTTGGGGCGCGTCCTTCAGCAACTCACCTTCGTATTTCCAGGAAACCAGGTCTTTCGAACTATAGCAACGATAGCGGTTGGACCGGGTGAACCCATCGGTTGTCCCGTAGGCGGTGCCATACAGGTAGTAGCGCTCGCCAAATTTCTGAAGGCAGCCGTCGTGCGCATCCACGATCGTGCCATCCATACAAACGCGCGGCTCCCGGTTCCTGATCTGGCCACCGGCTCCATCATCCGGCCGGGATTCTCCGTCGGTGCGGAACGGGGACGCGGGAAGCCCCTCGTTGTTATAGAGGTTGCAGCCATCAGGGTTGATCGAATACGCATAGCGCACCGCGACGGGCTTGGCCACTCCGGGGCTGGAAACCACGACCGTCTTACCCTCGATCACGGCATCGGCCCACACCCATTTCTTATCCTCACCGGCAATGGCGAACTGCTGCAGTTTGCCCTGCGGCTCCTTGACCACGGGGTCATAGCCTTTCTTGGTGGCCACGGTCAGGCCGGACCCAACGCTGTCGAAGAAGACCCGGATCTGGCTTCCTTCAACCTTGATCTCCTTATACAGCGGGCCGCTGTACACGAGAGCTTTCCTGCCATAATCCTTGGCAAGGGCCCAGAGCGCCAATCGTTCGCCGACATCCCGTTTATTGCCCGGGTGGACATTGCCGGGGTTGCCGACATCGGCCAGCTCGATTGTGACGGCCATGCCCGTGTTCGGGATGGCGAGCGCCTTGAACTGGCCCATGCGGGTTTTGGCCCAGCCGTCGCCCCCTTCCGGTTTGTTGCCCGGATTGCTGTAATTGGGAAGTTGAACGAAGTAGAACGGGAAGTCGCCTTGATTCCAGGCTTTCCGCCACCCCCCGATCAGGGCGCGCATTTTGTGATAATATCCGTCTTCTTCACTGCCGTTGGTTTCGCCCTGATAGAAGAGTGCCCCCTTGATCCGGAAGTTCACCAGGGGGTGAATCATGCCATTATACATACAATGCCAGGAGCAGGGACCGGTTTCGGGCTCCCCGGATACATCGAGCCTGGCCTTATTTCCCGCGAGTTCGGGAATGGAAGCCAATCCATCCGCGGAGCAGAAGGGCTCAATCGACCGCCCACTCGCCACGCTCCTGATCAGACCGATGGGAATGCCGGTTTCGCGGTGAATTTTGCGGCTGAAATAATACCCTACCGCCGTGAAGTTTCCTGCCGTCTGGAGAGTACAAGTCACCCAGTTGCCCTTAACATCAGTCTGACGCCGCCCGGCATAATTGGCAGGCACATCGAACTGCCGGATCAGCGGGTAATCAGCCGTCTTGGCATCCACTGCACTGCCACAGTTTCCCAGAAGTAATTCCATATTGGACTGGCCGCTACAGACCCAGACGTCGCCGACGACCACATCCTTGAGCGTCACCTTGTTCTTACCGGAGACCGTCAGGGTCGCGGAGTTGGTAGACGCCTTCAGCGCGGCAAGCTTGACACTCCAGCCTCCATCCTTGTCGGCGATGGCGGATTTTTCCTGGCCGGAAAAGGTGACGATCACCTTCTCCTTCGGCTCCGCCTTGCCATAGACCGATACCGGGATGTCGCGCTGGAGCACCATATGATCCGTGAACAACCCGTTCACCGTCACATCGGCATACGTCGCCGTTGCAAAACACAGAATAGCCAACACTGATAACGGCTTTATGCCAAGGTCCATATTCTTTGGTTTCATTTTACCAGCCATCCCTTCGTTACTTGCTATCGGTGACCACATCCGTACAGGCTTCCGTGCGCACATTGACTTTCCCCGACACCGCCTTGTTTCCCGTAATCACCAGTCCCTTCACGCTTTTTGCCCAGATGTCGGCATTATCAAAGAGATTGCCCTCGATGCGGATGTTTTCATGCACGGGCTCCTCCGGCTTGACTGAACTGTTCTCCGGCGAGATGGCGATGCCGCACTTGATGAATTGATTGCTGCGAATCGTCATGTCCCGCACCGGCCCCGACTCAAACCAGCTCCGCGCATCATCGGACACCAGGATGGCCGACATCGCGGTCTTGTGAAACAAGTTGTTCTCAATGACCACCTTCCGCCGGGTGGTGAGCAGGAATCCGCGCGTGGAACACATGGTGATCTTGCAGTTGCGCACATACACTTCCGGCGTCCAGGTGACGTTTTCGATGACATCCTTGCCCAGCATGACCTCCGGCGCCGGCTGCTCCAGCGTCAGCAGCATTGTCCAATCGCCCTTCATCTCCGCCTTCTTCACCTTGCCCGAGCCGAAGACGCGCAGGGAATCCGAGTGGACAAAATCAATGTCGTCGCCGGCAAAAAAGGCCTCAAACCCGTAGGTCTGCCCGTGGCAGAACCGCACCAGCAACTGGTCGGGAGCCGGCCGCTCCATGATCCGCAAGTGGGTGCCGTGAACATTGATCGGGTCATCCTGAGTGCCCGAGAACGTGCAGTCCTCCGCAATGAACTTGCCCCTGCAGCCAGACACCTGGATGGCATCCGCCCAGCAGGCACAGGTGCGGCCCGAGCCCGGCCGCGGTGCCAGGTCAACTTTCTTGAGCGTCAGGTTTTCACAAAACTGGTTCACCAGTCCCATGCCGTGCATGTAATAATACGCGCAGTTTTCCCAGGTGATATCCTTGCTGTTACGCGCAAACGATCCGGTGCAATCGCGGGCCGGGTTACGCTCCTGCCAGACCCGCCCCTTGGTGAATCCCGGGTTTTCCGAAAAATGGGCACGGATCTTGTTGGGTGCCAGTTCTTCAAGCTTCGACACCTTGCTGAAATTGATCCCGGAGCGCACCAACGTGCCTTCCGCAGGATCACCCTGCTGCTGGGCGCCCTGCCGGAACGCATCGAGCCTCCAGCCTTCCCCCAACCACACCATGAGATCATTTTCGACGACGTATTTCGAATCCGGGTTGATGGCCAGATCCGCATGATCGGCGGCGACCTCCGCCACCGTGTATTCCGATGTGGTGGGACGGCGGTAATCGAAGGCCAGTCCGTTCAGGCGAATATCCTCGGCATGATCAAAGAACGTCTGAATCATTTTCCCGCGCATATAAATGTCGCTTCGCGAACCCTTCGTGCCTCCAAGCACTTGCACATGACGAACCCCCTGGAAGGCCAGGGCAATGGCCTTGGGCGTACCGGGATCATCATTCGTATTGGAGATGAACAGCTTGAGCTTGAGCGCATTCTGCGGAAAGAAGTCGTATTCACCCGGCGCAAACTGAATGACGATCGGCCGCTTGGCCGTGCCTTCGCCCGAAGGCTTCAGCGTCTCACTGTAACATCCCGGCTTCAATTCAATCCGGTCCCCGGCCGCCAGCAGCAGACGATTCACCCTCTTTAAGCTGCGCCACGGTTTCCTCGCCTTGGTCCCGATATTCTCATCGTTACCCTTTGCCGGATCCACATAGTAGGTTGTTCCGCCCGGCGATTTCACCAGTTTCTCAACCGGCGGATAGGCGTCTTCGGTCGCGACGACCGGTCCCGGGGCAATCTGGGGCCAGCGCGGATCGGACACCTCCGTCAGCTTCACTTCCGTCAAAACCGGAGCCGTGCCTTTCCAGGTGAACACCGCATCCGCCCAGTTGGCATGATCGCTCCAGGGATTGTCCCCGCCATCGGTCACATCAAGCCTGAGCTCCTTGACCCCGGTCAGGTCCAGATCAATCACCTTGGGTTCGTCGCCGGCTTTATTCACGCCACCCCTCATGAGACCGCTGCGGAACAGAACCTTGCCGTCGCCGGTTACGAAGAATTTTACCGAGCCGGGTTCCCCCTTGAGATCGCTCACCCCCACAACGGCATGGAACTTTTCCGTTTTTCCATCGAGCTTGAACAGGGCACTGCTCGGCGCATGAACACCCAGTCCATGCTCAAATTTTTTGCCTCCCATTTGCAGCGGCTGCCAGGAGGCCGACTTGTCCTTGACCACCACGTTATTGCCAGCCTTGATCAGATTGAGGTTGGGCAGATCTTCCAGCCGGGTTTCTTCCCCCACTGCCGTGAGACAGAATCCAACAAGACCTGCGGTCAGAAGCGCGAATAAAGGCTTAAACGAAATAGTCATCATAGGTCTCCGTGTTTTTCTATTTATCTACAACCAAACTGCCGTTTTCTTCTTTCAATTTGAGCAGGCGCAACCGTTCGCTGGTGCCATGATTCGGCTGGTGCAAGGCCAGCAGAAGATTCCCGGAAAAATCGCGGAAGATCATGCCGTGCCCGCCATTATCGGGAAAAAACGGCTCTGGCGAATGCCGCCACGGGCCCTTCACGGTTCCGCTCTCCGACTCCACCATGCCCACCGCATAGTCGCCACCCTTGCGGAAGCTGGACCAGATCATGAGTAGTTTCCCGTCTTTCGTCCGATACAGGAACGGGCCGTCGGTGACGTAATTATTCTTCCCATTAGCCTCCCCGATCGAACGCACCCAGGGCACCTCCGAGGCCTTGAAGAGTTGGACCGATTCACCCTGTCTGGCAGTCCAGTCTTTCGTCATCTGCACCGCGCGGACGACGCCATCGTGCACCTGGCTCCACTCGTGACAGTAAACCAGCCAGTGCGACCCGTCGGCTTCAATCCACGGCGTACCATCCAGGGAGCGCTGCTCGGGAGGTGTATTCGCACCCTCGCCGGCAAGAACGAAAGGCCCCTCCGGCTTGGGTGCCCGCAGAATCTGGGTGCCGCGCCCGCCGTCCCGTCCGGGGAATGAGACAAACATTAAATATTCGTTGCCGAGTTTATGGACTTCCGGCGCCCAGATGTCGACCCCACCCCAGAAATTTTCGGCGGGCCGCTGGAAGACCGTCTCCGGCTTGGACCAGTTGATCAGGTTCTTGCTGCGATACACCTCCACGCCGGTGCCTACCCTATCGTTATTCAGGCGGTTCCCATGCTGGGCATAAAGGTAATAGGTGCTCGTCGCCTTATCCGCCAGAATGAACGGATCCCGGACCCGCATCTCGCTCAGTGTAAGCGGAAATTCAGCGGGCATGGCCGGCGAGAGACGAACCGGCGGAAAAGCCTGCCCCCCGCCCACCGCCCTGTCTTCGCCGGAAGCCGAAAGGCCGCTCACCATTACAGCGGACACGATAATCGCCGAAAACGTTTTAAGC
>JBAXRC010000091.1:0-7493 GCA_037131415.1 bacterium
TGTTCGTATACTTTGTCCCGATCGCCAGCCCCGTCAACACCGCCGCCGTCGCAAACCACAATACCCGCCCTGACTCAATGACCCGTACCCAGCCATAGAGTGCCAGCGTCAGGGTAAACAGCATGGCAATATCCGTTTCCGCATAGTGGGAGTGCTCCACATGCAGTCTTGAAACAGCCAGGAGCAAAGCCGCAACAAGACCCGCCATCCGGCTCCCGGACACGCGACGGGAAAGCCCATACACCAGCCAGACCGTCAGCACGGCAAGCAGGACATTGATCTTGCGCAGGAAGAAAGTCCTACAACTCGTATCGGGCGGAACATGGAGACGATGTCCCTCAAACTCCGACCATGCCGCACCGCTCCGTAATCGCAGGGATTCCAGATACAGAACCGGCTTGATGAGGTGGAAATATCCGCCCGGGTAGGCGGCATTTTCAGTTTGGGAATGCGCCTCAATCCATTCGGCCCACTGGGTGATCTTGTACTCATCCGGATGAAGGAGGGGCCATTCAATGCCACGCCCGCGGATCCAGAATGATCCCGCCAAAAGCAAGATCAGCCCCGCAATCATGAAATTTCGTTTTCCGGCGTTGCTTACCATGATCCCCTGACCTAGTTATTACGCTGAAACTTGAGATGTATTTGATTATTATGCAGGAACAACCATGACATCAATACAAATAGAAATATCGCGTGGTTGCGCGCGAGGTTGCGCACGAGAGAAACGTTGTGGTGTTTTTTCGAAAAAACGTGCATAGTTCTTCCCGATGAATACGTTGATTCCAAAAATCATCCAGGGCGGAATGGGCACAGGGGTCTCGAACTGGCGTCTGGCGCAGGCCGTTTCACGGCTCGGGCAGCTCGGGGTTGTGTCAGGAACGGGGCTGGATCACATCCTGATCCGGCGTCTTCAGGATGGCGATCCCGAGGGGCATATGCGCCATGCACTCAACCATCTCCCTTTCCCGAAGATGGTTCAGCGTATTCTGGACACCTATTTCATTCCCGGCGGAAAGCCGGCCAACGCGCCTTATCGGAACAGCGGGTTCCACACCGTGGAAGGAAACCGCGGCCCCCAGGAAATGTGCATTGCCGCCAATTTCGTGGAAGTGTTCCTGGCCCGCCAGGGGCATTCCAATCCGGTGGGAATCAACTATCTCGAGAAAATCCAGCTCCCCCATCTCCCGTCCATCTACGGGGCCATGCTGGCCGGGGTCAGCGTTGTCATCATGGGCGCCGGCATTCCCATTGAGGTGCCGGGCATTCTGGATGCACTGGTGAACCACGAAAGCGTCTCCTATCCGATCCAGGTGACAGGGGCAGGCGGCGCCGAAGTCGTTCGCATGGTCTTTGACCCGCGCGAACTCCAGGAGGAAGCCGGTCAACTCACCGCCCTTCATCGTCCCTCATTCCTGCCGATTGTGTCCTCGGACACTCTGGCAACCATGCTGTTGCGGCGGGCCAGCGGAAGCATCCAGGGATTCATCATTGAAGGCCCCCTGGCGGGCGGCCATAACGCCCCCCCGCGCGGCAAACTCCAGCTCTCCGCCAGCGGCGAACCGATCTATGGCGCCCGGGATGTGGTTAAACTCGAATCCTTCCGCGCCATGAATGTCCCCTTCTGGCTTGCCGGCGCCTATGGTTCAGCCGCAGGCTTCCAGGCCGCCCTGGCCGAGGGCGCCACGGGCATCCAGGCCGGGACGGCCTTCGCCCTCTGCGAGGAATCCGGACTGACCCCCGAGCTGCGCCGCGCGCTGGTTCGCAATGCCCAGGCGGGCAAAGCCGAGATCTTCACCGACCCCTGCGCTTCGCCCACCGGGTTCCCCTTCAAGGTCGCCAAGCTCGAGGGCACGCTCTCTGAGCCTGATCTCTACGCCAAGCGTAAACGCCGTTGCGACCTGGGCTTTCTCCGGGAAGTCTACCGCAAGGATGATGGCGCCATTGGATACCGTTGCCCCGCCGAGCCCGTCGCAAACTATGTCGCCAAGGGGGGCAAGATCGAGGACACGGTCAACCGCAAATGCCTCTGCAATGGTCTTGTTTCCAATGTAGGAATGCCGCAGTTGCTTCCGGATGGAAGCCATGAGCTGCCCGTGCTGACCCTCGGGGATGATTTCGTCCACGCCAGCCAGTTCTGCAAGTCCCCCGACAATCCGGACTTCACCGCCGCGGATGTCATCCGGACGATTCTGGGATAAAACCGCCTGACAGGAGTCAGGGGACAGAATCCGGAAGTCAGTATCCAAAAAAAAGGAGCCAGAATTGCTTCTGGCTCCTGACTTCTGACTACGCGCTTCTCTTTCAGCCGTAAAGCGGGCCGAAGTTCTTGCAGGCGCGGTAATCCGCACCCTGCGGATCCGATTCCCCGAAGAGACCCCAGGTGCTCGGGCGGAAGACGCTGTCCTCCTCCACATTGTGCATCGCCACCGGAATGCGCAGCATCGAGGCCAGCGAAATCAGGTCGGCACCCACATGCCCGTAACTGATCGCGCCATGGTTCGCGCTCCAGTTGTTCATGACGCTGTACACATCCTTGAACGCGCCCTTGCCCGTCACCTTCGGGGCGAACCAGGTGGTCGGCCACGTCTGGTTGGTGCGCTCGCTGAGGGTCTTGTGGACCTTGCCGGGAATATCCACCGACCACCCTTCGGCGATCTGGAGAACCGGGCCAAGTCCCTTGACCAGGCTGACACGCATCATGGTCATCGGCATCCCCCCGCGCGAGAGATAGCAGGACGAGAACCCGCCGCCGCGGAAGTACTCATAAACCGCCTGCGGCCAGGTGGTCGCCTTCAGGCACTTCTGCACCTCGGCCTCGGTAATGTCCCAATAAGGCTTCATCGCGGGTTTACCCTTGATGCTCTGCTCGCCACAGCCATCCAGCGTCGCCGCACCGGAGTTGATCAGGTGGATCAACCCGTTTGCCGCAGGGCCTGTCAACTTTGTCCCGGTGACCCGCTTAACCGCATCCGGGCTCCAGAAGGTACGCACATCGGCGAAAATCTGGGCGGTATTGGTCATCAGGTAACCGAACAGCATGCACACGCCATTCAGACTGTCATTTTCCGTTGCGAACACCATCGGCGAGCGGGTTCCATTCCAGTCAAAGGACGATGTCAGCATGGCCTCCATAAAGTCGCCGTTCGGGAAATGGTCAGTCCACTGGCGCTGTCCCTGGAACCCGCCGGCAATGGCGTTGTGCCCGAGGGCTTCCTCGCCGAATCCAAGCTCGGCCAGGCGCGGATTGCCCTGCATCAGGTCGCGGGCGATCATGGTCATCTTGACCACGGTTTCCCACTCATAATCCTTCCGCTTGGAATCCTGCTTTACCCTGTTGATGTTCTCGCCTTCCTTGCAGTTTTTGCGGGTCCAGGCGTAGGCCTTCTCGAACTCCTTCGGATCATAGATCTTCTCGTCAATGCGGCGGGTGAGCTCGCTCATGTCGACGCTCTCGACGCGCATCCCAAGATAATCCTCGAAGAAAGGCTGGTCCACGATCGACCCGGCAATGCCCATCGAGACGCCGCCGATCGAGAGGTACGACTTTCCGCGCATGGAGGCCACGGCCAGACCGGCCTTGGCGAAACGGAGCAGCTTCTCCTGGACATCGGCAGGAATCGTCGTGTCGCCCTTGTCCTGGACATCGCGCCCGTAGATTCCGAAAGCCGGCAAGCCCTTCTGGTTATGCCCGGCCAGACAGGCCGCCAGATACACCGCACCCGGTCGCTCGGTTCCGTTGAAGCCCCACACGGCCTTGGGCATCGTGGTATCCATGTCCATCGTCTCGCTGCCGTAGCACCAGCAGGGAGTCACGGTCAGCGACACGCCCACGCCCTCGCGCCGGAACTTGTCCGCACAGGCGGCCGCCTCGGCCACACCACCAATACAGGTGTCGGCAATGATACATTCCACCGGCTTGCCGTTGGGATAACGCAAATTGGCGCTCAGGAACTTGGCGGCCGTTTCCGCCATCGTCATCACCTGTTTCTCCAGCGACTCGCGAACCCCCCGCCGCCGACCATCAATGGTGGGACGGATCCCTATTTTCGGAAAACCACCGATCCATGAAGCCATACAAAGATCCTCCTTATTGGGTTAATTCCGGCGGATGAAACCCCGTTTCATCTTCCCGCCAACAGCCATCAATCAAACCAACATATCATTTTAAAACTTCCGGTCAACACTCCGCCCTCCGGCCCCTGAGGCCTATTTCTTCGCCTTCCTGGGCTCGAATCCGTATTCCGCCAGGATCTTGGCCACCTGGTCGGGCTTCACGTCGGCATAGACCTTCTCGTCCACGATCATGACCGGCGCCAGCGCGCAGGCGCCAACGCAGCGGGCCACATCAATCGAGAACAGGCGGTCCTCCGTGGTCTGCCCCACGTCGATGCCCAGATGATCCTTAAGCTTGTCCAGGACCTTGCCCGCCCCCTTCACGAAGCACGCCGTTCCCATGCAGAGGGAAACCCGGTGTTTACCCCGCGGGGCGAAGTTGAAGAAGTGGTAGAAGCTGGCCACCCCCGTCACCTTGGCAGAGGGAATCTGCATCAGGATGGACACCGCGTCCATATGCTCCTTCGCCAGGTATCCGAAATGATCCTGCACCTTGTGCAGGACCGAGATCAGGTGACTGTTCGGGTTTTTGCGACTGACGCAGTCCTCAATATAACGGACCACGCTCTCCGGCAAGACCTCCTTGGCCTTGTTGATTTCCTGTATAAGCAATGCGGACTTCATTTCACACCTCGCGGGAACTTGGGTTCATAATGGGTATGCAGCAACTCATGGCACAGATGACTGTTCGGCGCGCCGAGGAAGTTCTCGTAGAGCGCCTCGATCGCCGGATTCTCATGCGACTTGCGCAGGGTTTTCGCCCCGTCAATCGAGTAGAGCGCCCGGGCACGCAACCGGGCCAGCTCCGGATCGAGGACATACATGCCACGGGGCGGATACGGCTGACCGCCGCCGGCCACGCAGCCGCCGGGGCAGGCCATGATCTCGATAAGGTGGTATTCCTTCTCGCCACTCGCCACCCGGTCCAGCAGGTTCTTGGCATTCTGAAGCCCGTTGGCCACGCCAATATTGACGGTCATGCCGTCAATCTGAACCGAGGCCTCCTTCACGCCCTCCACACCCCGGACATCCGTGAAGTCAAGGGCCTCCAGCTCCTTGCCGGTGATCTTCTCGTAGGCCGTCCGCAGCGCGGCTTCCATCACGCCGCCGGTGGCGCCGAAAATATCGGCTGCGCCGGAGGAGACCCCGAGCGGAGAGTCAAACGCCCCATCCTCGAGATTGTGGAAATCCACCCCGAGACACTTGAGCATCCAGATCAATTCACGGGTGGTCAGCACCGCATCCGTGTAGGGCTTGCCCCAGGGCGCCATATGCTCGGGCCGGGCCGCCTCGAACTTCTTGGCCGTACAGGGCATCACCGCCACCACGAAGATGTTCTTGGGATCAAGCTGCATCGTCTGGGCGTAATAGGTCTTCAGCAAGGTCGACATCATGCTCATCGGAGACTTGCATGACGACGTCAGGGGAATCAGCTCTGGATAGAAACGTTCCATGAAGTTGACCCAACCCGGCGAACAGGACGTGATCAGCGGCAGCCGTTCCTTCTTCTGAACCCGGCTGATGAACTCCGTGGACTCCTCGATAATGGTGAGGTCAGCGCTGAAGTTCGTATCAAACACCTTGTGGAAACCCGCCATACGAAGCGAGGTCACCAGCTTGCCGGTCACCGGCGTCCCGGGCCTGAACCCGAATCCCTCGCCGATCGTCGCGCGGATCGCCGGGGCGGTGTGAACCACCACGTGCATGTCGGGATTGGACAGGGCCTCAAACACCGACTCGGTGGCATCCTTCTCCGTGAACGCCGCCGTCGGGCAGACATTCACGCACTGCCCGCAGTGGATGCAGATGGAATCAATCATCTTGCAGTCATGGGCGGGGGCGACGACATTATGAAACCCGCGGTTCTGCACGCTCAGGTTGTGAACGCCCTGAACCTCGTCGCAAACCCGGACGCACCGGCCGCACAGGATGCACTTTTCCGGGTTACGCTGTACCGGGGACGAGGTATCCACCGGAATCCGTTTGCGCTCCCCCTCGAACAACCGCTCCCTCACGCCCAGGTCATACGCGAGCTTCTGAAGCTCGCAGGTGCCATTCCGGCTGCACGACGGGCAATCCATCGGGTGGTTATCCAGAATCAATTCGACGATATCCCGCCGGACCCGGCGCAACAGCGGCGTCGAAGTCTTGACCTTCATCCCCTCCGTTACCGGGAACGAGCACGAAGCCACGGGATTACGCTGCCCCTCGACCTCCACCACGCACACCCGGCAGGCGCCGATGACGCTCAGGTCGGGGTGATAGCACAGGCTGGGAATATCGATGTTTATTGAAGCGGCCGCCTTGAGAATGGTGCTTTTCTCGGGCACCGTCACCTTGACGCCATCAATCCAGAGTGTAATTTTCTTTTCGATTGTCATGACTATTTCCTCTTCACTGCGTCGAACTTGCACGCCTCCAGGCACTGCCCGCACTTGATGCAACGGACCGGGTCAATTTCGTGAATCTCCTTGGGCTTTCCACTGATGCAGGGAACCGGGCACTTGCGCTTGCAGGCCCCGCAACCAATGCATTTTTCAGGAATGATCGTATAGGTCAGCAGACCCGAGCAGACCCCTGCCGGACACCGCTTCTCGCGGATATGGGCCTCATACTCATCGCGGAAATGCTTGATCGTGCTGATCACCGGATTGGGCGCCGCCTGGCCCAGGCCGCACAGCGACGTGCGCTTGATGGTATCACCCAGCCGGAGCAGTTTCTCGATGTCCCCCTCCACGCCCCTGCCGGTCGTGATGCGCTGCAGGATCTCCAGCATGCGCTTGGTGCCCTCGCGGCACGGCGTGCATTTCCCGCACGATTCATCCTGGGTAAAGTCCAGGAAAAACCGGGCCACGTCCACCATGCAGGACTCCTCATCAATCACGATCATGCCGCCGCTGCCCATCATGGAACCCGCCGCCGTCAGCGACTCGTAATCCACCGGGGTGTCCAGGAAGGACTCCGGCAGGCATCCGCCCGCCGGGCCGCCTGTCTGGACGGCCTTGAATTTCTTGCCGTCCTTGATCCCGCCGCCGACCCCGTACACCACATCGCGCAGCGTCGTGCCCATCGGCACTTCCACCAGGCCGGTGTTGCAGACCTTGCCCGCCAGGGCGAACACCTTGGTTCCCTTGCTCTTCTCGGTGCCGATGGAGGAAAACCACTCCGGCCCGTCCAGGATCACGACCGGGACATTGGCAAAGGTTTCAACATTGTTGATGACCGTGGGCTTGCCCCACAGGCCGGAGGCGGCCGAATACGGCGGCCGCGGCCGCGGCATCCCGCGCTCGCCCTCGATGGAACGGATCAGCGCGGTTTCCTCCCCGCAGACAAAGGCACCGGCGCCAAGCCGGATCTCGATGTCAAAATCCCACGTC
>JBAXRC010000092.1:0-7420 GCA_037131415.1 bacterium
CTTCTCGGTGATGACATCGCAGCAGCCGGTCGAGGTCACAAAGATGTCGCCGATCGCACAGGCCTCATCCATGGTCATCAACTGATAACCTTCCATCGCCGCCTGTAGCGCACAGATGGGGTCGATTTCCGTGACAATCACCCGGGCGCCCTGGCCGCGCAGGGACTGGCAACAGCCCTTGCCGACATCGCCGTACCCGGCCACCACGCAGATCTTGCCGGCGATCATCACATCGGTCGCGCGCATGATCCCGTCCACCAGCGAGTGGCGGCAGCCATACAGGTTATCGAACTTGGACTTCGTCACGGAGTCGTTGACATTGAACGCCGGGATCAGCAGTTCGCCACGGGCGTGCATCTGCTCCAGGCGATGGACGCCGGTGGTGGTTTCCTCGCTGATGCCGCGGATGGCACCAATGATCCGGTGGAAGCGTTTAGGATCCTTCTTCAGGGACTTCTTGAGTTGGGCGAGCAGAATGCCCTCTTCAACGCTCTCCGGCTTACGGTTCAGGAGGGACGGGTCCTTTTCGGCCCGGTACCCGAGGTGAACGAACAACGTGGCATCGCCACCATCGTCGAGAATCATGTTCGGCCCCTGGCCCTTGCCCCAGTCGAGGATCTTGTCGGTATAATCCCAGTACTCCTCAAGGGTCTCACCCTTGACGGCAAACACCGGGGTGCCCTTCGCCGCGATGGCGGCGGCGGCATGGTCCTGGGTCGAGAAAATATTGCAGCTGGCCCAGCGGACCTTCGCGCCGAGGTGCTGCAGGGTCTCAATGAGCACCGCCGTTTGGATGGTCATGTGCAGGGAACCCGTGATCCGCGCACCCTTCAGCGGCTTCTCCTTGCCAAACTCCTCGCGCATCGCCATCAAGCCGGGCATTTCCTTCTCCGCCAACCCGATCTCCTTGCGACCAAATTCAGCCAGCGACATATCCCCGACAATAAAATCGTTTTTCTTCTTCATAAATGGGTCCCCTTGCTACTAGTTATAAACCATAATGATATCAGGCACATTTCCCCTGTCCAGAACGCAATGCATCCTGGGAAGCACATCTTGGGAAGCGCATAGGAGAGACCCCGGGGACAAGACCCCGGGGACAGGCCTGTAGTACCCTTGATTGCTTCATCCAGGATATTGAAACACCATTGGCGCATGCTCGGGGTTCCCGAGTCCAATATCTTCTTTATGTGTTCCAGATGGCGAACTGCGAACTCAGGTGTCCCATCATCCCAGACACCTTGCAATTCATGAGGCGCCATATCCGATCGGGCAGGGTCATTCCGGAATTGGCGTTTTGCTGAATCCCAGGTGAACACAATTGTGTGATTTTCGGAAAAGCCAAAATCAGGCTCATCTATGTGTTCGGGTTGAGAATATGTCTCATGCAGTCTTACCAAAACCGAAAATCCTTCGGCTGAGTCTCGCTCCTCAGTGATCTCCGATCGGAACTTCCGATCGAACGCCATTCCCCACCCGACAACATGCCCTTCAATTGGAATATTCAGAATCTCGTTGATCCTTCCCGCCTTCCATTCATACCAGGCCTCCTCATACTTCAAAAGGCCTGTCCCGGACCCAGCTAAACTGCGGATGACCATGCAATATACGCCCGGGGCAATGACAACAAACCGAAATGTCGGCTTCTCATATTTTTGACACGGCAAATCAATGTGCCCGACAAACCGCCACACTCCATACTCACGTTCAAAAACAAGATACTGCCAATCCCACCTGATCCCGTCAGTCACGGCTATAATCTCGCATAGCCGCCGACCAGGGACAGCTGGCAAAGCCATGATCTCTGCAGAAAGTCGACGGTCGGCGTTGGTTAAGTCCAACTCGGCAGCAATACCCAGATCAGCCCAAAGTTCCCTTAGGCCGAACGCCCCTGCTCGCTCGACCCGCTCAGCAATTCGACGGGGACGAGTCAGGTCAATTGCCCAAATGGCCACACACACGCAAACCAGGGCAATGCCAGTCATCAAAACTTTAGCCATAAAGATGCATCTCTTTCGCGTTGTTCTATGCAACCTTCCCGCCGGTATCCGCGCACCACACCAACACCGTGGTCACCACATCATTCAAAAAGAACAGATATCCAGCGCCGCCCAGCATCCCCGTCACAAAACGCCGTCCGTTAGTCGACTCACGTAACCCGCTATACTGCATTCCCCAGTCAATACCCATAATCGCCAGCATACCGAGCGACACCGTAATACCGGGATCCCACCCCATGAAGATCCCAACACAGGCTATGATTTGCCCCGCCAAGACTCCAGCGCATCGAGCACAAACCGGGAACTGAGTATTGTGGATGAAAAAACTCCGTTCCGGAATTTGATGGCATCCCAACCAGTCACCTAGATAGCCCAACCTGCGGAGTAACGCAAGGCAACCGGCTATTCTAGAATTGCTTGCCACAGGATAAGCACACTCTTACGATTTTCGACTTACTATTACCCATACCACATAGTCCGCACAACCAGCCCAAAGGGCCGAACATCAACATTCCTAAACACCCTTTCCCAGCACCAAACCCTTTTGTTTCAGTTTGGGACACTGCCTGAATGTTCATCTCCCCGCATTTCGGACATCTCATTTCCATAATTGGCTCACTTTCTTCACTTGGTCGACTCCACTATTTCTCAAGAATATTTCCATCCGCATCATGCATTTGCCCCAGCATAATCTGTATACCTTCAATAATCCCCCACCCCATCGTTATCGGCAGTGCGAAACCCATCGTCCCCAATGTTAACGCCAGCCTGGCCATCCCCTCCGCCCTGTATCCTAGATAGAAGCGATGACAACCCCAGCACCCCAGGAACAGCCCTAACAACCCGGCGACCAGCCTGGATTTATCACGGCAAGATTGGCGTCTTACCGCCATCCCACAAGTAAGGCACTCTTTGGCGTCGGAATGGGTTTGCGATCCACAGTGATCGCAATAACGATCACCCGCCACACGGGGATAATGAACCCCGCAACGAGTACAGATAACTGCCAGATCAGCCAATTCCTTCCTGCAATTCCTGCAAAACATTTAACCTCCTGATTACGGGGTTGTAGGCATCATGGCACAACGGGATGGACACTGAGCGTCCGTCAAAGATATTGCGACCGTTCTTTCCAACGGACACTCCTTGTCTATCGGCCGAGGTAAAATAGGGGCGAACAACTCAGGATCTACGAAAATGAGCTTAGGGAGCGGTTTAGGAAGAAATGAGAGGGAAACACTTATGAACACGAAGCAAACCGTTACATCACATGAGATTCGACAACCCGTCAAGAGGAGGATAATTCCAACCCAGAGGCTGAATCCAGCATGGACCTTTGACTCATTCGTCGTCGGGCCACCCAATGTCATGGCATTCAACGCAGCTCAATGGGTTGCTGTGGCACGCACCCCTCCTTTCAATCCGCTTTTCATTTATGCCAACACAGGCCTGGGTACGACACATCTCCTGCATGCCATCGGCCATCATTCCGCGATGACCCATGGGAAAACGGCGTATCTGACATCGGCAGAATCATTTACGAACGACTACATTGTTGCCCTTCAAAATCGCGGACTGGCTGAATTCCGTACAAAACTCCGGAACCAGGACATGTTCCTGATGGATGACCTCCAATTTCTTGCCGGCAAGGATCGGATGCAGGAGGAATTTCTCCATACCTTTGATGCGCTTCATAATGCCGGCAAGATGATCGTTGTGACGGCGAACCAGCCGCCACGGAGAATCACCGGCCTGAGCACTAATCTAAAATCCCGACTTGAGTCCGGATTGTGCATCAGCATCGAGCGCCCAGACCGTGCGACCCGTGTCGCAATATTGAACAGGCGCCTGGATGACATGAAAGAAACCCTGTCATCCGAGTGCGTCCTTTATATCGCCACATATGCCGGGTGGAATGTCCGCCGCCTCGAAGGGGCATTGCTTCGCGCCGTCTCATACAAGAAACTCTCCGGCAAGGATCTCAATTTAGCGAGTTTGAAACACCTTTTGAACTACTTGAGGATAGAAGACCTACCGGAAACGACTTCCCGAAGATTTCGCCAAAAACTAAAATGAAAGCAAAGAAGTACTTCTGGAATTTGGCTAGGCTGACATGGAGATGGTGATTCACGCAGACACCCCGGTCAAATACCTACCGACGAGAACTTACACACCAGTCAGCCAGCGTCCTACTGTTTATTGATCCAAAGATTTCACATCCAGTGCTATTTTTACAAATTCATCAAAATATCGATTATAAGCAGCTTCGATATGACTTACCACGGTTTGCTCCCAAGCCCGATCTCGGTATTGCTTGTTTTTCGGATTAATTAATGGCTGATATTTCTTGATCATGTCGGTCTCTTTTTTAGTTAATTCTGCAGCGCCACATGGCAAGAAATAGAGTACCAACTCGAATGCACACTCCATCCATCGCTCAAGAGCGGCTTTTGCCATTCGTATTTTTGAATCATCAGGCGATCTACATTGAAATGTCCGTTTGTAGTCGTTCATCCGATTAGCCAAATTCTTGGACTTCCCGACATAGAACTTGTAAGCATTATCGCCATTAATAAGCACATAAAAATAGATTCCGCTTATCTTTTTTTTCGCCTGATCTGCTCCACAAACCTTAAAATCATCAATCGGCGCATCTTTCGTCCATCCATCAATCAAGTATTTCTTTAGATACTTTACGTTCTCATTCATGATATTTGTCCATATTGTTCGTCTTTTCCAAACCCATACATAACAGTCAATCAACCCGAATCTTTTGAACTTTGATATATTTTCAGCAAGTTTACTTCCTTCGCTACCATCTCCCTCAACTCCCTCGGCTCCAGCACTTTCGCATAGTGTCCCCATGACAGCACCCACCTGAACACCTCGAAAAGTCCGGCAGCGGGGAATGACAGTTCAACATCTCCGGTCTTGCGGGTGAGTACTTTTTGCTTGGGACTCCACTGCCGCTCTAACACCCACGGGGCCACCTCCTTGTCAAACAGTAGCTTGACCGTCTTGGCTTTGTCGGACAGAACGAACCGTCCAAAGGTGTTGGCCAGCAATGTCTTGGGGTCAAACTCCTTTGGCACCTCAAACGAGCCGTCCACCATCACGGCACTCCTGATCCGGGGCACTGCGAACTGGATTACCATCTTCTCCCGATGGCACCAGGCAAACAGGTACCACTCACCCTGCAGGTTGGCCATGTGGTAGGGGTCGATTACCCGCTCTTTCCCCACCTTTGCCTCCATGGCCCGATACACGATCCGCACTGACCGCCGGTGCAGTAATGCGCGCACAACGGTTTCCCAAATATCCACGTCCACGGGCTTTGACGGCGGACCGGTGAAGCTGAATTTCGAAAATACCCAGTCTGGCTTGAGGGAAATCTGTTCGGGCAGATGCTCCGCCACCTTCCTGAATACCTTTTCAACATGTTCGGCTACCGGCGTACCCCGATATTGCTCCACGACCTTGGATGCCAGCAATAGATAGAACAAATCGCCCTCCGTAACGCTCAGGGCTGGCAGGAACCAGGTGATGTCGGTGTAATAGTAGCCCTGCCGCTTACGGTCGTATTCAATCGGGGCACCCAGCCCATCCCGGAGATATTCAATATCCCTATGGATGGTCTTCTGCGCCACCTCCCATTTTGACGAGAAGGTCAGGCAGTTTGGATAATCACCGGCCCGGATCTGGCGGTCTAGCTCAACAAGCCGGTTGAACTGGCATTTGGTGCGTTGCATGATCCTCACCCCTTTTAACGGACACTCTGTGTCCATGCGCTTATGGAAGAATAGGTCCCATATTTGGAAAGGGAAAGAAAAATGACACGACAAAATCACGCCGCAATCCTGAAAGATCTGCTCCGTGGCCGCGAAGTTTTCGTTTATGCCAGGGAACTCGGTCCCCGATACCCAATCTTGACCGGAATCACATCGTGCGCTCAATTTATCGACCCTTGCCGCATTCTCAATTCTGTTAAATACCTGAACGGTAGAATTGGCATTGAATCTAGTTTACGGAAAGTGATTGCCACTGGCCACTTTCAGGCCCTCTGCACCGTTCTTGCAAAAGAAAGCCCGCCACGACTGACGGGGTTGCCATGGCCGCATTCGACGCTCCAGCATCTTGCCAGCGGCAACCGCACGACCGCTAAAACCGATTTACTCAATCGATTTGAACGAAACGGACAAATCATGGGCGTCACCTCCTGGCTCGATGCAGCGAATTACTGGGCCCATGTTTTCCACAATCGGAAAATGACTCGCCACTGCCTGGGTAACCTGCAAACAGCCTTGCTCGATCCGTCACTGAATTTTATTACTGGACCAGACCTGATCCAGACATGGTTCGGCCTGTTGGATAGTCCTGATGAAGCCCTCCCCTTTGTTTACGAATCCCTTCGCAGCCTGCAGCTATTTGGCGACAGGGGGAATGCGACAGGGGCGGCGTGGGCAAGGTGGGCCTCTATCTTCAATAAGCACTTCAGGGACGATGATTGGGGCCATTATTGCCTGAAGCAAGCTAGGCTATGCAGCCATAACAAGATCCATTTGGCTACCCTCGATGCTGTTTTGTTCGAGGCTAGACCTAACACCAAACGTTTGATCAAGGGAATCGCCAGCAGTAATCCAGTGGAGCTACTGGAGCTGGGTTATTTCCACCAGATCATTAACCACCATTCCGCCGAGGCAGGACAGTGCCTCGAGCAAGCCGCAAACGTTGCCACCTGTTCTGAGCACAACATTCGCATCGCTGAGTCATGGCTTGTGCTATTGAACGACAGGAAGAAAGCCCACGAGGTATTGTCTCAGGCCGAAAAGATGGCGCGGCAGGAAGGATCCACTGTTCATTATGCCTGTGCGCGACTTGACCTGCTTGGCGACAGACACACGGCTGAAATCGCCTTACTCGATGCCGTTATCTCGGGAAAACATCCGTATGACCTGATGAATCTGGCATCCCTCTACTTGGATCATCTGGGGGATGTCCACAGTTGTCGGACGCTCCTGCAGCGAGCCGAGGATTTGATGGAGACATGGCGGGAACCTTTCAGATACCTTTGCCGCTGCGCCACGGAATGGATCGAGCTCCTTGGCGACAACCAAGCCGCCCGCCGCTGCCTGTCCAAAGCCATTCAGCTGGCCAACTCTCCCGACCAAAGCATTCTCTGCGCTACCACTGCTATTCGCCTGTTCAATGACATCAACAAGGCCAAGCAAATCATGTCCCACCCCATCCGTAGAGCGTCCAGGGGGAGGTTAGGGGAAGCAGGGAGGACGGCGGGCATAGTCCCTGCGAGCCCCTTCGGATTGAAGTCGAAACTATCGACTTCAAACCATCCCATTTAAGGACACCGGGGACAGGCCCTGTGAACCTTCACTGGAAAAAGAGGCGCAACCGCAGACGAACGC
>JBAXRC010000093.1:0-7382 GCA_037131415.1 bacterium
TCCATGGACTCGATACGGCCACGGCGCTGGCAGACGGAGCCGGTTGCTCCACCCATGTAATCCTCAGGCGTCACCACCTCAACGGACATCACGGGTTCCAGCAGGACGGGACGGCATTCCAGAAACAGCTTGTGGAAGCCGGCGCGCGCTGCCTCAATGAAGGCGAATTCGTTCGAGTCGACCTCATGGAAAGATCCGTCGTACAGGGTGACGCGGATATCCACCACGGGATATCCACCCACGGGTCCCTTGAGCATGGCCTTGACAATACCCTTCTCGACGGAGGGGATAAAGTTCTGGGGAATGCGTCCGCCGCGGACTTCGTTGACGAATTCGAAACCCTCGCCCGGGGAAAGGGGTTCCAGTTTGAGGCAGACATGCGCGTATTGACCGCGACCGCCCGACTGTTTGACGTGCTTGTATTCGCCATCCGTTTTGGTGGTGCCGGTTTCGCGATAGGCCACTTCGGGGCGGCCGATCTGGGCCACCACGCCGTGTTCCCGTTTCATGCGATCTACCAGGATTTCCAAGTGAAGCTCGCCCATTCCCGCAATGATGGTTTCCTTGGTCTCGTCATCGAAGCTGACCACGAAAGTTGGATCCTCATCGGCGAGGGCATGCAGGGCATGGCTCAATTTCTCATCATCCGACCGGCTTTCCGGCTTGATGCTGATTGAGATCACGGGCGCGGGGAACTCGATTGACTCAAGAAGGATCGGGTTGTCCTCGCAGCACAGGGTGTCGCCGGTCTTGGTCTGCTGGAGACCCACAACGGCCACAATATCGCCGCAGCGTGCGACGTCAATGGCCTCCTGGCGATTGGCGTGCATGCGCAACAGGCGGCCGATCCGCTGTTCCTTTTTCTGGGTGCTGTTATAAACCGGGGTGCCGGCTGCGATCTTGCCGGAGTAAACACGCATATAGACGAGCTTACCCATGTGCTTGTCGGACATGATTTTGAACGCAAGGGCGGAAAACGGCTCATCTTCGGAATGTTTCCGGTGCTCTTCGCCTTCACCGACCCTGCCGATGACCGGGGCGATATCCTCAGGCGAGGGAAGGAAATCCACAACGCCATCGAGCATGCGCTGGACGCCCTTGTTTTTGAAGGCGGAGCCGCAGTAGACTGGAATCACGCGGCGGGCGATGGTGGCCTTGCGGATGATGGCCTTGATTTCCTCTTCAGAGAGATCGCCTGTCTCAAGGAATTTTTCAAGAAGCGCATCGCACTGCTCGGCGCATTTTTCGACGAGGTTGGCGCGCCACTTCTTGGCTTTCTCCATCTTGTCGGCGGGAATCGGGTCCTCGGTCCAGGTACGTCCGCGATCCGCCTCGTTGTAATGGATGGCCTTCATCTTCACCAGGTCGATGATGCCCTCGAAGTTTTCCTCTTTCCCGATCGGAATCACGACGGGCACGGCGTTGGCGCCAAGGATGCTTTGAATCTTGTCGACGACGCCGAAGAAGTCGGCGCCGGTGCGATCCATCTTGTTGATGAAGGCGATCTTCGGAACGCTGTATTTCTCGCTCTGCCGCCAGACCTGCTCGGACTGGGGCTGAACCCCGCCAACGGCGCAGTACAGGGCTACCGCGCCATCCAGGACGCGCAGACTGCGCTCCACCTCGGCCGTAAAGTCAACGTGCCCGGGAGTGTCGATCAGCGAAATCCGATAGTCGCCCCATGTGGTGGTCGTAGCGGCCGATGTGATGGTGATTCCGCGTTCCTGTTCCTGCTCCATCCAGTCCATGGTCGCCGCACCGTCGTGGACTTCGCCCATCTTGTGGGTTTTTCCGGAATAAAAAAGGATGCGTTCGCTGACGGTGGTTTTCCCCGCGTCAATGTGGGCCATGATGCCGATGTTGCGAATCTTGGACAAAGGAAGTTTATCGTCAGCCATAAATATTACCTCGAACTACAGGTTGTCCCGAATCATTTCGGGGTTAAATGGGGTCCAGTCCTATGCTAGAACTGGCGGGGACGACGGGGCTCGAACCCGCGACCTCTGCCGTGACAGGGCAGCGCTCTAACCAATTGAGCTACGTCCCCCCAAAAACAGGCGCGCATCATGTCGAAACTTGCTTTGGATTTCAACATAAAAAGGAAGAAAAGTTTTTTCCCAGACATGAGGGGCTGGGGCCAGTTTGTGTTTTGAATGAATTTTGCGCCCCGAAGTGGTCCTGCCGTGATCCTTCCAGGGTTAAAGCAGGAGGAAAATTGCGGCGACAATGGCGAGGGCTATCCGGTAGTAGCCGAAGAGGGAAAGGGGATGGCGTTGGAGATACCGGACAAGCCACTTGACGGCCAGCGCGGCGGAGACAAATGTGGTGACCAGGCCCGCGAGCGGCGTTTGCCACCCGTAGAGGGCGAGAATGTCGCCTCCATATTTCAACGTGTCCAGCGCGGTTGCCGCGCCCAAGGTGATCAGCCCGAGGAGAAAGCTGAATTCAACGGCGGCGACCAGGGAGAGCCCTGCGAAAAGTCCGCCCAGAATCGTTGCCAGGCTCCGGCTTACGCCGGGCCACATCGCCAGGACTTGCATGAATCCGATGAGGAGCGCCAGTTTCCAGGTGATCTCCTGGATCGTCAGCCCGGTGGTGCTATCCTTGCCGGCAATCCGGCGGTGACGCTCGACCAGCAGGATGACAATCCCGCCGACAAACCACGCGGCCACAACCGGCCACAAGCCCCATTCCCCTCCACCGAACAGGTTGTGTTTGATCCATTTCTCGAGGGTCAGTCCCATGATCGCGGCGGGGATAAATGCCAGGATCATGTTGGTGCCGAGCCGCAGACCGGCTGGATTGCGGCCGGCAAATCCTTGAACCACTTCGCGGAGCCGGCGGAAATACAGGCCGGCCACGGCAAGAATGGCGCCCGCCTGGATGCAGATGGCATAGGCCTCTGAGGCGTTGCGGGTGGATGCGGACTGGCCGATGTTCATCAGCTTCTGGGTGAGGAGCAGATGGCCTGTTGAACTGACGGGCAAATATTCGGTGATGCCTTCCACGATGCCCAGGATGGCTGCCTGGATCAGGGTCATTTCAGGTGCGGACATGGAAGGACTCCTTCAGGTCACATAATCTTGAGCTTCGGCAGGTCCTGGATGTCGACGGCACCGACCAGCCGGTTCTTGTCATCGACCACCAGCAGGTCGTCAATATTGTGTTTCTCGAAAACACGCAGGACGTCGGCGACCAGGTCATCCGCCTTGACCGTGATGGGGTTTCGGGTCATCAGGGAGTCCACTGGCGCATTAACGAGGTCCGGATGGTCAGGCAGGTGCCGCCGGAGGTCGCCGTCGGTGAAAATGCCGAGGACGCGGTCATGCCGGTCAAGAATTCCAGCTGATCCCGTGCGGGCTTTGGTCATGGCCAGGATGGCATCCTTGACCTTGGCCCCGGACCGGATGGAGGCCAAGCGGTCGCCGCGCCGCATCATGTCGGAAACACGGAGCAGGAGGGCGCGTCCAATGGCGCCTGCGGGATGCCGCTTGGCATAGTCCTCGATCTTGAAGCCGCGGGCATTCAGGAGGACCATGGCCAGCGCATCGCCTACAGCCAGCGTGGCCGTGGTACTGGTCGTCGGGGCCATGTTGAAGGGGCACGCTTCCCGATCCACGGCCACCGAGATGACTTCATCGCTGAGTTTTGCCATGGAGCTGTTCAGCTTTCCGGTGAGGGAAATGACCTTGATTCCGAATCGGCGCACGAGCGGGAGCAGGGTGAGCACTTCCTCGGATTCGCCACTGTAGCTGAGGGCCAGCAGGATGTCGGCGGGTGCGAGTATGCCGAGGTCGCCATGCATGGCCTGGATGGGATTCAGCATGACGCTGGTGGTGCCGGTGCTGGCCAGGGTGGCCGAGATCTTTTCGCCGATGTGCAGGTTTTTTCCGACACCGGTCACAACAACCTTGCCGCCGGCATTGGTGGCCTTGATGATCATTGCCACGGCATTTCCGAAACCGGAGTTAAGATTGGCCCCGACTTTCCGGAGGCCCTCGACTTCCATCTCGATGATGTCACGTCCCTTTCGGACATAATCGGCGGGGCGGGGAATTGAAGGCTTCCGTTTTCCAAGTCGGGTGGTTGCTTGTGTTGTCATGGTTGCGGACTTTATCACGCCAGGATTGCCTTGGCAATGGCGACACCCATGGCTTCTGTACCGACAAGGGTCTTTCCGGAATCCCCCGCGATGTCACGAGTGCGCAGTCCTGCGGCCAGCACGGAATCAACGGCCTGCTCAATGGCCGTGGCGGCATCATGGCGGCCGAGCGAGTGGCGCATCATCATGGCGGCGGAGAGGATCTGGGCGATCGGGTTGGCAATATTCTGCCCGGCGATGTCCGGGGCGGAGCCGCCTGCAGGTTCATAGAGACCGAAGCCGGATTCGTTCAGGCTGGCGGAGGGTAGCATGCCCAGTGAGCCAGCCAGCATGGCGCATTCATCGCTGATGATATCCCCGAACATGTTTCCGCACAGGAGTACATCAAATTGCTGGGGGCGACGGATCAACTGCATGGCGACATTGTCGACATACATGTGTTGCAGTGCCACATCCGGGTAGGCGCGGCCAATTTCCGTGACCACTTCGCGCCACAGAACCATCGTGGTCAGTACGTTTGCCTTGTCCACCGAAGTTACTTTCTTCTGGCGTTGCCGGGCAAACTTGAAGGCGGCATGCGCCACCCGCTCGATTTCCTGCCGGGTATAGACCATGGTGTCGAAGGCCCGTTCCGAAGGACCGGATCCCTCCCGGCCCTTGGGCTGGCCGAAATATACGTCGCCTGTCAATTCCCGGACGCACAGGATGTCAAACCCTTCCGGGCAGAGTTCCGGCCGGAGGGGGCAGTTTGACAGCATGCTGGCGGGCATTTTCGAGGGGCGGAGATTGCAGAACAGGGAAAAATGGCGGCGAATCGGGAGCAGGGCGCCGCGTTCCGGCTGTTGCTCCGGGGGGAGCTTTTCCCACTTGGGTCCACCCACCGAGCCGAATAGGATCGCCTGGCTGGCTTCACAGATTTTGATTGTGCTGGCCGGCAGGGCGCTGCCCTGACGATCAATGGCCGCTCCACCGACATCCGCTGGGGTAAGGATCAGGTCGAAATTAAACCGCTTCTGGACGGCCTTTATAACCGTCAGGGCTTGTTCCATTACTTCGGGGCCAATGCCATCCCCACTCAATACGGCAATCTGTGCTGGTTTGTTCATAAGGCGCGAAATGGTGCCGATGTAAGAAGGAGATGTCAAGAGTGGGATTGGAGGCGGCAGGGTTGTGACGCGGAGTTGGAGATTCACTCAGGCGTTAATCATTTTTAAGAACAATATTTTAAAGTGCGGGACAGAAGTCTTTGGATATTGTCACATTTGAGAAGGTTGTGGGCATAATTTCAATTTGGCATCCCAATTGCTACAGAACTGTCAGAAGGAATGAAAGACCATGGAAAATGACTGTTCAAGGCGGGGTGAGTTGAGTCAGGGTTCGCTGATTAACCTGTTGCAGAAAATGGGTTTAAATCAGAGTTTCAATGGCTTTATTGATGTCTATGGCTTCAAGCAGCGGGGTCAGATAGGGTTGCGCAAGGGAATGCCGATAGCGGCCCAGTGGCAGGATGAGGTAGGGGAAAAAGCGCTCAAGTCCATGGTGAACCTTGCCCATGGCCGGTTCGAGCTGGGTGAAAGTACGGCGTTTCCGGCGAGGAATATCAACCGGGATCTGGGTGTCGTGTTGAAGGAATGCAACGAGGCCCCGGAAACCGTGACTCCATTCCCCCGCCACACGGGGAAATGGATCAAGCGCCTGGCCGTGGCGGCTGGACTCGTGGCCCTGTTGGGTGTAGGCGTGCTTCAGGCTGTTGAGCGGTGGGACGGCTGGATGAAGCCGGATCCGGTAATAACTGGCCAGCAACTGCCTTCGGTTACCGGTTCAGTTCCCGTTCAGCCCGTGAAGACGATCCAGGATGGATGGCCTGTCTTAAGTCTTTCCGCCCTGATGGCCTGCGGCAAGGTGCGCGCCTGTGCCATCCTGAACGGACAGATCATTGAGTCGGGCGGGGAGGTTGATGGCATTACGGTTCATTCCATCCGTGCCACTGGGGTATTGCTCGAATACCAAGGCCAGCGCCGGTTCATGGCGATGGAAAAGCGAGTGACGCTGTAAGGGCTGTCAGATGTACATCCGGATCACGGATTCGCCGGTTTCCCAGCGTTGGAGGCGTTTAAGATCCGTGGTCAATTGCGAGGCTTGCGCCATGGTTTCGTCCCGGGTCAGCTCATCCGCAGAGGATTGCGATTGCTGTTCGAGCGCGGTCCTGCGCCTTTGAAGTTCGGCGCGCCAGAATCCGAGGATAAGGCTTTCAACGGCTTGTTTATGGGTCCCGTCGCTTCCGGTCTTGGGGGGAGCGCTGAGTACCTGTGCGGCAAAACTGGAAAGGGATCGATCCTCATCATCGCGTTCGGCGATCAGTTGCATGACATCACCCCCGTCGCGCTGGCTGTCCCGCAGGGTCTCGATGAGGCGGCGGCAGAGCGGGTCAGTGATCATGGTGATGGGCAGGTATAACTCGAGCAGGGTGAGGAGGTCGGGGTGCGACCCCAGGTGTTCCGTCAGCAGGACTTCATTGGCTGGGCGAACGTCGGGAACCCTGGTGGGCGTGGTGGCTTCACGTTGGGCTTGGGTTTTCAGCAGGGGGCGAAGTTCGACCTGCAGGGCGGCGGCCGAGACGCCAAGCCGGCGTGCGGCGGTCTGGATGAGGACATCACGCTGAACGGCATTGGGGCTCTGGCTGATGGTCGCCAGGACCGACTTGCACGCCTGCATCATCCCGATCTCCGTGCGGATATCCTCCTGGGCCAGCAGCAGGTTGAGCTGGAAGTCAATGGCGGGAACCGCCCGGCTCAGCGCTTCGGCAAAGGCATTGGCTCCCTGCTTGAGGATGAGTGAATCGGGGTCTTCTCCCTGGGGCAGGGAGGCGACCCGGACGGCCAAGCCTGCCTGCAGGAACATCACGGATGCCTTCAGGGCGGCGTTGCGCCCGGCATTGTCGGAGTCGAACACCAGCACCACCCCGTCGGCATAGCGCTTGATCATGCGGGCATGGTCCTCGGTGAAAGCCGTGCCCTGGGCGGCCACAGCCGTCTTGAAGCCAGCCTGGTGGCAGCGGATGACGTCAATCTGGCCCTCGCAGATGATGGCCTCGCGCGTCTCGACAATATCGCGGCGGGCACGGTCCAGGGCGTAGAGGATGTGGCTTTTCCGGAACAGGGGGGTTTCCGGGCTGTTGACGTACTTGGCTGTTTTGGCATCCTGCAACAGGGTGCGTCCGCTGAAGCCGACGATCCGGCCCTGCTCGTTACGGATTGGAAACATGACCCGTCCCCGGAAC
>JBAXRC010000094.1:0-7376 GCA_037131415.1 bacterium
CCCTGCCCCTGGACGCGGGCAGGCGAAATCACCACATGCAGATTCGGGAACCGGCGTCGAAGAACATTCAGAATGTCGCGAATCGCCGCCCCCGTGGGTGACGTCACCACCCCGATACAGCGCGGCAACAGGGGGAGTTTCCGTTTCCGTTCAACTTCGAAAAGTCCTTCGGTCCCAAGTTTCTTTTTGAGAGCCTCGAAAGCCGCCTGAAGGGAACCTTTACCGCCTTCATCCATCCGCTTGACGACAATCTGGTAGCTACCATCCCGCTCATAGACGGTTAGTGCCCCATAGGCGCGGACGCGAATGCCGTCCCGGGGCACAAACGGCAGACTGCGCATATCGGTCCGCCAGATGACGGCCCGGATCTGGGCATTTTCATCCTTGATGGTAAAATAGCAATGCCCTGACGGCGGTTGGCGCACATTGGAGAGCTCACCCTCAACACAGACTCCGCCGAGATGGCCCTCGATCAGGGCACGGATCTGCTTCGTCAGTTCCGTGACGGAAAACACGCGGATCCGAGGCGTCTCTTGAGGGGACAGGTTCATGTGCCCTATTTCTGTTGATCAAGAAACTCCCGAACCCGCGTGATCTTGCGGGCTTTGCCAGTGACCTCATCCACGTCAATCAGGACGCCTTCCAGCGTGACATTATGTTCAGCGATCTCAAATTTGGAGGGCATACCGGTTAGGAATTTTCCCATCACTGAGGCATAATCCCGTCCGATGATCGAATCCTTGGGACCCGTCATTCCCAAATCGGTAATGTAGGCGGTCTTCTTGGGCAGAATAGTGTCATCGGATGTTTGCACATGGGTATGGGTGCCCACCACCGCACTGACCCGTCCGTCCAGGTGACGCCCCATGGCGATCTTCTCGGAGGTAGCCTCAGCGTGCATGTCCACAAGAATCACCTTCCCCATGTTGGGTTCCTTTCCGAGCAAGGCATCAACGGCGCGGAAAGGACAATCCATCGGAGGCATGAAGACACGGCCAATCAGGTTAATGACGGTAACGCGACCCTTGGGGGTATCCACGGTGACAATCCCGCGTCCCGGGCAACCGGGAGCAAAATTGGCGGGGCGGATGATCCGCTTCTCAATTTCCAGATACTGGGCGATTTCCTTCTGGTCCCAGGTATGATCCCCCAATGTGATGATATCGGCCCCGGCATCGAACAACTCACTGGCGATCACCCGTGTGACACCCTTGCCTCCGGCAGCGTTCTCAGCGTTGACGACAACCATGTCAACCGCGCCGCGCCCTTTCATCTGGCCGACAATCCGTGCGAATATTTTCCGCCCGGGCCCGCCAACCATGTCCCCAACCATTAAAATATTCATCGTGCATACTCCACACAGCGGCTTTCCCGAACAACCATGACCTTGATCTGGCCGGGATATTGAAGTTCGCCCTCGATCTTTTTGCAGATGTTCCTGGCGAGGGTCATGGCCTCATGGTCATTCACCTTGTCGGGCTGTACCAGCACCCGCATTTCACGGCCCGCCTGGATGGCATAACTCTTTTCAACACCCGGGAAACTGTTGGCGATCCCCTCCAGTTTTTCAAGTCGTTTTATATAGATCTCTGTTGTTTCGATGCGTGCCCCGGGACGGGACGCAGAAATGGCATCGCCGGCTGCCGCCAGAACGGCATAGAGGCTTTCCACGGGGACATCCTCATGATGCGCGGCGACCGCGTTCAGAACCACGGAAGTTTCACCCAAGCGACGAAGAAAATCCGCCCCGATCAACGCATGACTACCCTCCACGTCATGATCCAGCGCCTTTCCTATGTCATGCAGCAGTCCGATCCTCTTTGCCACTGTGACATCGAGCCCGAGTTCAGCCGCCATGACGCCCATTAACTGAGCAACCTCGATGGAGTGCATGAGGACGTTCTGGGAGTAACTGGTCCGAAATTTCAGGCGGCCCAGCGTTCGAACCAGTTCCGGATCCACATCATGGAGACCGACCTGGTAAACCGCCTCCTCGCCTGCCAGCCGGATCCGCTCATCCATCTCCTCCCGAGTCTTGATTACAACCTCTTCAATCCGGGCAGGATGTATGCGCCCGTCCTGGATGAGCCGCTCCATGGCAATCCTGGCAATTTCACGGCGTACGGGATCAAATCCTGAAATCACCACTGCCTCGGGCGTGTCATCCACCAGGATATTGATGCCGGTGGCCGCTTCAATGGCACGGATATTCCGTCCATCACGCCCGATGATGCGTCCCTTCATCTCATCGTTCGGAAGGGCAACGGTACTGGTCATGAGTTCAGAGGCATGACTGGCCGCGTAGCGCTGCACCGCCTGAGCCACGATTTTCTGAGCTTCCCGGTCAGCGGTATCCTTGGCCTCCTCCTGAAGCCGCCGGATCAGTCCGCCTACTTCATTGCGAACCTCCGCCTCAACCCGGGTCATCAGGGTCTGCCGGGCCTCTGCCTCCGTCATTCCGGCAATGCGTTGCAATTTAAGCTTCTCATCATCAACAAGGCGCATCCATTCCTCGCGGCTTTTCAGGGCATCCGAGGACTGCTTCTCAACCTCTACGATCCGTTGCTCAAGGGCGCGCTCCTTTTTGTCGATCATCACTACCTTGCGCTCCAGGTTGCCCTCCTTCTGCGCAATCCGATTGTCGAGGCTGGTGATTTCCTCGCGACGGGACTTGATGGATACTTCAAACTCCTCCCGAGCCTTCAGCACTTCCGCCTTGGCCTGGATCGCGGCATCTTTCAGCAGGTTGTCCGCATCCCGCCGCGCATCCTTCATGAGATCATCGGCGTCACGCTCCCGCTGGTTGGATCGTGCGGATCGCATCAGGGAGTTGATGCCATACCCCAATCCCATACCGGAAACTGCAGCCAACAGAAGTGATAGAGTCATTTCCAACATAGCAAACTTCCTTTCCTCGATCTTCGCGGTCTTTGAGGGCGCTTGACAAACAAACCAACGGAAAGCCCCTGCCAAACCTACGTTGTTCTAATCACGGCATCTTCCGTTACAATTACATCCATACCTCCATCGTGCTCCGTCACCGGCAAGTCCGGCACGAGCTGAAATCCAAAGCAAACTCCCGCCCGACAGGTCAATCGGGCAGCCAGTCGCGCCAGCATGCGGTCATAAAACCCGCGCCCATGCCCCATCCTGCCGCCAGTGACAGAAAATGCGAGGCCCGGCACAATGACCAGGTCATATCGATCCGGCTTCGCCCAGTGAAGCGTAGCAGGTTGGCGCACGCCGAACTTCGCGGTCATCAGCGGTTCATCGGGCGTGATCCAGGCAGGCATATACTCGCCGTCATCCCGTAGTGCAGCAACGCTCACCCGTTTGCCGGCCTTCCATGCCGCTTCCAGGATCGGCTTTGTCTGGACTTCGCCCGGCAATGAAAGATAGGTGCAAATCACCTCTGCCCTCTTGAATTCGGGAAGCGCAACAACCCGCTCAACCACCCGCCTGCTCGCTGTCTGAACCCACCCGGCATCCAAATCGGCCCGACGCTGCCGCATCATATTCCGGACCGTTTCCTTGGTTTGTGTCATTTCCATAGTGACCTTAAGTCCCGGGCTCATTCACACTCTCATTGCCGGCCTGTCCACCCAGCTCAGGGGAACCTCGCATCCCGGAAGAATCATCTCCAGAGGTATTCTGACTGCGGATTTTCCGCCAGCCCGCCATGCGTTTTCCGATGACGTCCTCGTATCCCGCCTTGGTCGGCTCATAGTAGACCGCCGAGGTGGGGGCATATTCCTGATCCACAAAATGTCCCTCATAATCATGGGCATACTTGTAGCCGCAATGGCCCAATTGTTCGGCCCCCTTGTAGCTGGCGCTACGGAGATGCTTGGGAACGGGCAGGATACGCCCCTTTTCAACATCCGCCATCGACTTGTCGATAGCCAGATAGGAGGCATTGCTTTTTGGGGCAGTGGCCAGGTAAGTGGTCGCCTGGGCCAGGATGATCCGACCCTCAGGCATTCCGACAAATGCCACGGCATCCATGGCGGAGGTGGCAATGGTCAATCCACGGGGATCCGCATTGCCAATATCCTCAGAGGCAAGGATGACTAGCCGCCGAGCAATAAATCGCGGATCTTCACCTGCATAGACCATTTTTGCCAGCCAGTAGATGGCGGCGTTGGGATCCGACCCGCGCACACTCTTGATGAAGGCGGAAATGGTGTCGTGATGGCCATCCTCATCGCGGTCATACACCACGGCCTTCTTCTGGATGGATTCCTCCATGATCGCCCGGTTGATGTGGATCCGGTACTGGTCGCTCGGCGGAGTTGACATGACCGCAATTTCCAAAGAATTTAACGCACGGCGTCCATCCCCCTCGCAGACTTTAGCCAGGTGCGCCAGGGCATCATCATCGGCATCCACCGGCCACCCTCCCAGTCCCCTCTCATCCGACAGAGCCCGCTTCAAAAGCGTCACAACATCTGCTTCCGAAACAGGATTGAGCTGAAACACCTGGGAGCGTGAGGTCAGCGGACTATTGATGAAAAAAAATGGATTATGCGTGGTGGCGCCAATAAGGGTTACAGTGCCGTCCTCGACATGGGGCAGAAGGATATCCTGCTGGGACTTGTTGAAGTGGTGAATTTCGTCGATAAACAATATCGTTTCCATGCCGTCAGCGCGCTTACGGTGCTGAGCGGCGGCGAGGATCGTGCGGAGGGACGCCACATTGGCAAGAACGCCGCTGGTCCGTTCGAAACGCCTGCGGGTTGCGGCGGCAATGGCTTCGGCGATGGATGTCTTCCCGCATCCCGGGGGACCGTACAGAATGATGCTTCCGAGCCGATCCGCCTCGATCGCGCGGCGCAGAAGCTTGCCCTTCCCCAGAATGTGATCCTGACCCACGATCTCATCGAGAGTGCCGGGCCGCATACGGGCCGCAAGAGGTTGAGCCCGGATGGACGATTCAGATTGATTTTTCTCAAAGAGATCCATGCCCGTTATTCCAATTAAAACCCCGCCTTGCCGCAGGGGCACGATCTCTTGACCTCAGTCAATGAGGTTGGAGCTTTGTGATGCGGGTTCCAAGTCCCACACAGGGTGGGCTTGTGGGTGCCGCACTATTCAAGCTCCTCTTTCAATATTATCGGGTAAGAGACTTTCGGCCCATACACGAACAAGGCAGGGAAGTATACCCAGTCAACGGGATCATCTCCCCGGTTGTCAAAGAACAGCGTTTTGTTTGCTGAAAGCCCATAAATCGGAATCCTCCGACTCTTCCGGCTACCGACACGTCCCGATCATTCATGCTTACCCGCATCAACCCGCCTTCAGCCTTCATCCACCATTTCAAGGATACTGCCACCCATCCTGCAAGGATCAGCATCAGCACCATCATATTCGCTAGTTCCATTTCAACCATAACCGCTCGCCCTATTCTTACAGGCCGTCTCTCGGTATCCCGATATTCGTGCCCTAATCCGTTTTCTTCTACTCTTATAATACGCCTCTGGGAGAAAAGGGTCAAGTGGCGGTTGCCCGCGCAACTTCATTTCTCAGTCTTATTTTTTCCTGATACAATCTAAAATCGTCAGGGCGCTGGGATCGGCAATACCATACCACACCTCTTTCCCGCGACGGGTTGCCTTGACGATCCCGGCTCGGCGCATTTGATTCAGGTGCTGGGAGATTGTCGCCTGCGGAAGTTTGATACGGTCCATGATCTGATGCACAGGCGCATCACCCTCACGCTGGAGCAATTCCACCATCTTGAGACGACAAGGATGAGCCAGGATTTTCAGTGAGCCTGCCATCCGCTCAAGTAATTCCATCGGTATTTCGGATAGACAAGGTTCATTAGATTTCATGATTTCAATGTATCAGGTTATCTTGATATGTCAATTCAATGACCGAATTTTCAAGACTTGCGTGAAATGCGACACCCGCTTACTTTCTACAGCTACGGACATGCAAAGACTCGACTCAATATTGGCGGAAATTTTGTTCTGGCTGATAACGATGATAACCATCGGGGCCACGTGGCTTTTCGGCTCTTGGGAAACCTGGTGGTTCTGGCCATTCATGACCTTGATTTTTCTTGCCACCGCCGGATTCAGCATTCGTCTTGCGTTGTGCTCCGTCCTCGGCACACGCCGTTTGAATCTCTCGACGATTGCAGTCACAATCCTCATTGCATGGATACCACTGATTATCTATTCCTTGGTACGCTCATTACAAGCTGACGTTGCCATGGATGCGGAGCGAAGCTTCCTGCTTCAACTCAGCCCGGTGCTTCTTGGCCTAATCGTGGCCACAGGGCTCACGGAGTCCCGCCAAAGGCTCCTCCTGATCATGATCATGATAAATTTTTCCTGGCTCGGCGTTTACGGTATTGCGAATCATTATCTGACAGGGAATGACTGGGTTCTGTGGATTCCCGCCTTTCCCCAATATCAACAGGATTATCATCGCGCCACAGGTACCTATTTTTGCCCGGATCATTTTTCGGGACTGATGGAAATCGCCCTTTGTCTGGCGGTCTCATTCCTGATGAGTCGGTATGCAAACCGCTGGCAGCGCTTCATGGCACTTGGGCTATGCCTCATCGCTCTTTTAGGGATTGTACTGAGCCGTTCACGTGGTGGTGGCATTACGACCGGGATTATTCTGATAGCCGCCCTGCTGCTGTGCACCCTATCATGGCCTCGCAAGGCGAGATGGTTCATGCGGGGAACCGGATTGGCTGGATTGACGCTCGTGATCGCCGCATTCATCATGTTTGGTGGGCATTACGTCCAGCGCTTCAAAGAATACCCTTGGGCAAAACTCCAACATTCCGACCGTTTTCAGATGTCCGCAGCCGCTATGCGCGCCTGGAAGACGGCTCCATGGATGGGCGTTGGCCCGGGAATGCACCCGAATCTCTGGCCCCATTTTGCCCCCACAGCCGATGGCGACCGAAGTATAGGACGATGGCCGACATTTCCGAACAACAACTACCATTCCTTTGAAGCACACAATGATTGGGCGCAGTTCCTTGAGGAATACGGCCTCGCGGGTGCGGCATTTCTCCTGCTCGCTCTCGGCGTTACCCTCTGGCTCATCCTGCGTCGATGGAAGCGATGGGCGATGATCCACGCCTTGCCCGCCCTTTCGCAGTCATCTTGCGAATGGTTATTGCCCGGAATTCTTCTCGTGGCTCTCGCTATGGGGATCCATTCCTTTGGTGATTTCAATCTCCAGATACCTGGTACCACGTGGACCATTGGAATTCTGACAGGTCTCGCCGTTGCCATCGCCCGCAACACTCCACCGTTCCGCAAGCGTTCTTCTACAGCCGGGATGATGGACGCATGAAAATCAACCCCAAACCCGTATTACCCTGGCGAGAGCGGCTCTTCAGGTCATCC
>JBAXRC010000095.1:0-7351 GCA_037131415.1 bacterium
ACATATTATGGTCTTTTCAATGGGCTTGGACTGGCGGTGGCAGTGGCAGTGGCGGTCTTCCTGCCGGGGACCGTGGGCTTGCCGTTGTCCTATTTGGCATTGTGTGTTTTCGTTCTCCTGGCGGTCACGGTTCCCGCCTCAAAAATTGTCAATCGACTGGTGGAAGGACATTGGCACGGGTTCACCATTGGAGGGGCGTCATTCGTCGGAATGGTGGCGGGCCCCTGGTTAGTCTGGGGCGTTTCCCGCCTGACCCTTCCGGTGGAAGAGGGGGCGGGGGTGATGATGCATGTGATGGGGGCCATAGCATGTGCCTATGCCCTGGGCGAAGGCATTGGGCGGTTAGCCTGTATCAGTTTTGGCTGTTGTTACGGGCGTCCGCTGGCGGATTGTCCCGCCTGGCTTTCAAAGTTATTCACTCATCGGACTTTTGTCTTTGAGGGCCGATTAAAGAAGTCATCCTACGAGCACGGGTATGAAGGTAAGCGCCTGATTCCCGTGCAGGCCATGACCGCCATCATTTCAAGCACAGCCGGGCTTGCCGGCATGGCGGTATTCCTTGGCGGGCATCCGGTCCTGGCCTACGTCCTGCCGGTTGTCGCCACGCAGCTGTGGCGGTTTGTGTCGGAATTCCTGAGGGCGGATTACCGTGGGGTGGGGCGGATTTCAGCCTACCAGACCATGGCCCTTGCGGGAGTGGCCTATACGATAGTTCTTGGCCTCCTATGGCCCCGCACGCTGGCACTTACCCCGGATGTGGCTCGCGGTCTGGCGTTGATCGGGACTCCTGGAGCGATTCTTCTGATCGAAGCCGTCTCCCTCTTCGTGGCCATTCGTATGGGCCTCAGCACAGTCACAACGGCCCGAATTCACTTCGGGCTCAGGCAGGATGACGGGCCGACAGTGTTCCCCGCCAAGCTAACATCTGACACCCCGCTAACCCGAGACTAATCTTTCCGCGGCATAGTCCTTGGTCTATGGCCCTTGCCCCTAACCCTATCATGTCGGTTGTAGTCATTCTCCTGACTCTTTGTCTCCTTTCCGTCCCCGCTGCCCGTCCCCGCTTCTCTATTCAATCTCCGATCCCTCCTCCCTCTCCAATCACGAATAGGCCATTATTAATACCCTCCCCTTCCTTCTCCCGCTACTCCATCATCCTGAACCGGATGCCATTTGGTAACGAGGCCACCGACGTCGCCGCTCAGGCTCAGGCCATGGACATCCCGGCTGAGAGTATCGGCGAGACCCTTACGATGTGTGCAGTCACCCGAAACCATGACACCGGAAAAGTCCAGGTTGGGCTGGTGGACCAGGCGACCAAGAAAAGTTACTTCCTTGGCGAGGGTGATACAGAAGATGGCATTGAACTGAAGGGTGCCGATTATGAGGAAGAGAAGGTCTTGCTGAAGAAGGGGGACAAGGAAGTGTGGTTGACTATGAAGGCGGGCGTGATGGAGGCGCCGACGGTTGTCCGCAATCCGTTCGGACTTCAAAGTGCAACGCCGCAGCCGCCGAACCGTGATGAGGCCGGGGCCATGACCGTCGCAGCGATGAGCGGTGAGGCTGAGCCTGCCGACGTCAGCTTGAAGAAACTCCTTATCGGTTCTCAGATGGAACTGATTCGCGCCCGTGGCGCCAAAGGTCCGCCCTTGCCCATGGCCCTCACGCCCGAAATGGACGATCAACTCGTCAAGGAAGGCGTCCTCGCCCCGACGGAGTAGGACGGAACGACAGGGCGGGTGCGGTTGAACACCTTATGGATATCTGACTGCCTGCTAATTCGGGGCTAATCATTCTGAGGCAAACTCTGATCCAATTTAAGTCTCGGGAGATGGTCCCGTTGGCATGGACGACTATTCTATGGCTGTTGCCCAGAAACACATACTGATTGTTGAAGACGATGATGATATCGTTGAGGTGGAACGCTACAACCTGACACGGGAGGGGTTCAGCGTGGCCGCCGTTTCGTGCGGCGAGGACACCTTTAAGGCGGTGGCCCAGAAGAGACCGGATCTCATTCTTCTGGATCTCATGCTGCCGGGTATGAACGGGCTTGAAGTGTGCCGGAAACTCAAAGCGGAGTCCTCAACCGCCGACATCCCGGTGATCATGGTCACGGCCAAGGGTGAGGAGTCGGACATCATTGTGGGGCTGGAACTCGGGGCGGATGACTACGTGAACAAGCCCTTCAGCATCAAAGTGCTCATTTCCCGTATCCAAGTGGCGTTGCGCCGCCAACCGATCAAAGCCTATGACCAGAAGCATGACCTGCGGGTCGGCAACATGGAGATCAGTCCCAGTCGTTTTCAGGTGCAGGTCAAAGGGAGGCCCATTAATGGGCTCACGGTGACGGAGTTCCGCCTGCTTCACTTTCTAGCCAGCCGTCCAGGCCGGGTTATGAACCGTCAACAGATTCTGGATGCCGTGCGTGGAGAGGATGTCGCCGTGACCGAACGGGCGGTGGATGTCCAGATGGTCGGCTTGCGCAAGAAACTCGGCCCCGCCACGGATTGCATAGAGGCCGTGCGTGGAGTGGGATACCGCTTCAGGGACGGCTGAGACCGTCTGCGCTCCCGTGGCTTGCTCCCTGATCGCACCTCCACACCTCCCCTGTGGTACAGCCGGAACCACAATCCGGAATTCTCACATGGATATACAGGATGCACAGGATAAGTTGAACTAAAGTCACTCCGTTTTTCTATCCTGTCTATCCTGTTCATCCATGTTTGAATCTCTTCTCCTTTAGTCTGAAACATGTTTTCCACCCCTTCGGTGTCCCCGAAAGACTAATTGAAAAAAACGGAAGCCCTAATTCTCTTCAAACGCTCGTTTTTGATGATGACGGCGTTTTATCCGAGTCGGGACATGCGGAAGGAGGTGTGGGGCGGGAGTAAAAAAGAGGACTGGTTGAGGAAGAGTCAAGGTGCGATGTGGGTGAGAACAATGACGAAGTGAATCAAGAATCATCACGAACAAATAGTCAAAATAAGTTGCAAATCAAAAGAACAAACTGAAGGAAAAACGAATGAAAAAAAATCAAAAAGCAAGAATGCTCGGACTGATGTCCGCCGCGGCGTTGTCGCTCGGCGTGCAGCAGGCCGGTGCAGCCGACGTTATGGTATCGGCTGATATCAGCGCCAATACGACCTGGACAAGCAATAATGTATACAAATTGGATCGCCTGATATTCGTCAAGAATGGGGCAACCTTGAACATTCAGCCCGGGACGGTTATCCGCGGGTTGCCGATCGGGCCGGTCCCGCAACAGCCCGGGACCCTGCTTATTGCCCGGGGATCGAAAATCAATGCCCAGGGCACGGCGGCGAACCCGATCGTGTTCACGGATCAGTATGATAACAACATCGGGTCAAATCCCGGTAGCGTTGTCAATGGGACGGACTATGGCGCGCTGAACAACCAGCTCACTGGGCAGTGGGGTGGCTTGATTCTCGCGGGCAAGTCCTACATCGCCTGGGATTCGATGGATGCCGTGGGCGTCTATACGCCGGACGGTACAGTTGCCACAGCTATCGAAGGTCTGAGCAGCACGAGCGACATCAACTACGGCGGTAACAACGACCTCGACAACAGCGGCGTGTTGAACTACGTCTCGGTTCGTTATGGTGGTTACATCCTCGGGTCGTCGAAGGAAATCAACGGCATCACCTGCTGCGGCGTGGGCCGGGGGACAACGTTGGATCATCTCGACGTCTACAGCACCAAGGACGACAATATCGAGTTCTTCGGCGGCACAGTCGGCATGAAGCACTTGATCGCCTGGGGTGGAAATGACGACGGGATTGACACCGACACCGGCTGGCGCGGTAAGATCCAGTTTGCGATGGTGGTTCAGGGCTACAACACCATGGTGGGCCCTGCCCCCCAGGCTCCTGACTCCGGTGACAAAGGGTTGGAGTGGGACGGCGCGGGCGACAGCACGGGGTTCAATGACGATCCCCAGTCCTGTGGCACGATGTTCAACTTCACGCTCGTCGGCATGGGTTCGAACTCCATGGACCAGGCGAACACCGCATTCAACCTGCGCGACAACGCGGGTGGACGGCTCTATAATGGCCTTGTCCTGGACTTCGGTGGTGGTTGCACCCTGATCGAGGGTAACACCAACTCCTGGCCTCTTGGCTCGAACTGCTCGGCGATGAAACTGTTCCAGGACTATGTTCAGGACAGTTACTTCACCAGCGGCACGAACAAGCAGGGCGTGGCTCTGACCTACAAGCCGGCCAATATCAACTACATCGGCTATCCTGATGCCATCGCCGGATCCAAGAAGATGGAGTTCAAGAAGATTGCGTTCTGGAACATGGGCATTCCCCATTCCATCGGTATGGCGGCCGGGTTCGACACCACTGCCGGCAAACTGCTGTGCGGGTCGGACAATTCTCGTTTCTCGACCCACGAACACTTCGGTACCTACCCGGACAACACGGGTTACGACATCGTCGCGGCGGGCAACGCGGGCGGCAACACGGTTGAAGCGGTTCTTCCCATCCAATACTACGAGCGCGATGCAACCGCCACCACCTTCACGCCGACATTCCGTTCGGGCTCCCACCCCTATACCAACCTGAAGCTGATTGACCCCCGTGCCAACACCAACCTCCTGACCAAAGGCATCATGCCTCCGGCCGATGGGTTCTTCACCCCTGTGAACTTCCTTGGCGCTATGGGCACGAAGAACTGGGCGGGTCCGTGGAGCACGGCGTGGCGTTTGGGTGGTTTTGTGACTAACGGCGTGCCGACCGGCGACGAAACCGGTATCGTGCCGACAATCTCCAAAACCGGGTCTGGTGCCTCGGGCAAGGTCAAAATCAAGTTGTCCACCGACACCTATCTTAACACCCCGGCCGACTTCTGGATTATTGCGGTCAAGGGGACCGCGTTGCGCTGGTACGACCTGACCGGGACTGGTAAATGGCAGTCAACACACGGTGGTTTGTGGCCTACCTATGCGGGCGCCCTGATTGATATTCCGACGGACTTCGCTCTGAACATGGCTTCAGGGTTGACCTCGGGTACATGGACGATTTACTGGGGCGTCGATCTCAATAAGAACAATACCCTTGACATGGACAGCCTGTCTGTCACGACGATTCCCTACACGAGGTAATCTAGCGGTATAGTGTTCTGAAGGTGACTGGCGGCAGGGGCGACCCTGCCGCCAGTTATTTTTTTACATACCCGCGGGATCACTGGAGCGATGAGGCGGGGCTTTCATACTCAAAACAAACTCAGGCATAATATATTCCTAACATTGGAGGTATATCGTGCGAAATTCAGACACAGGAAACCATCTTATGAAATGCAGGATTTTCACGCGTTACAATATCTTGAAATCGGCCTTTGCCGGCGGCCTTCTTCTGGCGTTGGCCGCAGGATGCAAGCCATCGGAACCGTTTCTCCCAACTTCTAAGAACATTGGCCAGTCCGGACCCCTCGGATATGGCTGGGTTTTCGCGTGTGCGATCACCAACGATGAGATTGATCTGAGTGATCGCTGCCAGGCTCAGAAGTCGGTAGCGCTTGCCTATCTCGCCGAAGGCAATGTCGAAATGGCCCAGGCGTGTGCGTTACAGATTGAGGATTACAGCCAGGGAATGGCGCTCGCCGCCATTGCGGAGTGGCTTGTCACACACAACGAACCCGGGAAGGCCGAGGCATTGCTTCCGGCGCTGGAGGCCTGTGGATTTGTGGCGAAGGAATGGCAGCGTGAGTACATTAGTTCGGCCATCATCCGAGTACAGGCTCTATTGGGTAAGGAGCAGACAGTGGTTAAGAGCGCAGCCAAATTCAACGACCATTCCCGCTTCGGGGGAGAAGTCGCGGCGAATCTGGCGCTTGTGCTGGCGCGAACGGGACGTGTGGATGAAGCCACCGGCATTCTGCGAAATCTGACGCAGACAAACGGGCTGAATACCACAGATTCAAGCGTGAAAGGTTACCTGGATATGGCCACATTGGGGCGGCTTGACCCGGGCGCTGTGACGCAGGCACTGGTGAAGGCCTGGGAAACGGCCGGAACCATCAGGCCGCCCAGGCGGTGGGATCTGCAGTTGCAAGTGATTGATGCCATGACCCAACAGGGGATGTCCAAGGAGGCCCTTCCGCATCTTGCCCAGATATCCTCCAACATCACGACCGCCGTTAAACTTCCTCCTGAGATTCACTCCGCAATGCTTTGCCAGTGCGCTCTATTATGGAAGAAACTGGGGCAACCACAGAATGGTGAGGCCCTGCGCGGCGAGGCGGAGAAAGCCATTACTCGAAAAATGGAAGTGATTTTCCAGCCTGGTGCCTACGCGATTATCGCTACGATGTATGCCGAATCCGCGGATTTCGGCCAGGCCAGAGTGTGGTATGGCCGCGCCCTTGACGTCGCTGCCGGTCTAGAGAACCGCCGCCCCCGTGCCCAGGCTGGCGTGGAAGTGTGTGAGTCGTTGGCAAGACACAAAGAGGTTATTGATGCGGGCATCCAAACGAGGCTTGAACGCCTCAATAGGACATTCGATATCGCGCAACCCTAAAGGGTGGCGGTTGACTGTTGTTTTGATTGCGGGACTCGCATGGGCGCTGCCAACCTGCGGGCAGACTCCTTTGGGGGGCATCCGTGGGTCGGTTTCCGATGCGGAGTTCGGAGGCCCGGCGGCGCAGGCCAAGATCCAGGTGGTGGAACTGAACAAGGAGCAGGTCACGTCGGAGGACGGGCATTTCATATTCGAAGGACTGCCACCGGGAACCTACACCATAACGGTCTCGAAGCCGGGTTACGAGCGGTATGTCCAATCGGCTGTAATCGTGGTGGCTGGGGCGCTGGCGGATCTGGCGATTGAGTTGAAGGGTGAATTCACGGAGATGGAGGAATTGACGGTGCGTGACTTGGAATTGACGGATACCGCCAGCGAAACCGGCCTGCTAAACTTGCGCCGTAATACGTTGTCATTTCAGGATTCCGTCAGCAAGGACATGATGCGGCGTGCCGGGGCAAGTGATGCGGCTGGGGCGCTGAAACTGGTCGTCGGCGCCTCGGTAGTGGACGGCAAGTACGCCACAGTTCGAGGCATGAGCGACCGGTATGTCGGGGTCGCACTGAACGGGATGCGGGTGCCCAGCTCGGATCCCAAGAAACGTGCCGTGCAATTGGATATCTTTCCCGCAGGGACGATTGATAGCATGACGGTGTCCAAGACTTTCACCCCGGATCTGCCGGGTGATTACAGTGGTGGCGGTGTCAATATTCGCACGATTTCGATCCCCGATAAACCGTTCGCGAAAGCATCCGTATCCCGCGAGATCAACGGGCAATACACGGGCAAAGACGGGTTTGTCACGTATG
>JBAXRC010000096.1:0-7342 GCA_037131415.1 bacterium
GCTCAAGGTGGGTGTATACGGCGTGACCAGCGTGCAGGAAGAGATCGGGTTGCGGGGCGCCCGGACGAGCGCCTACGGCATCGATCCGCATGTGGGAATCGCGGTGGATGTCGGTTTTTCCTCGGATTATCCGGGAGGCGATCCCAAGCGTACCGGTGAGTGCAAGCTGGGCAAGGGGCCGGCCCTGCACCGCGGCCCGAATATCAATCCCGTCCTCGCCCGCCTGATGGAAGCCTCCGCGAAGAAGCACAAGACGCCCTTCCAGATGACGGCCGAACCGAGCGCGACGGGAACGGATGCCAATGCCATGCAGGTCAACCGGTCCGGTGTGGCGGCAGCCCTCGTGAGCATTCCCAACCGCTATATGCACACGGCGGTCGAAGTGATCTCGCTGACAGACCTCGAGAACACCGCAAAGCTGCTGGCTGATTTCATCGCCGGCATGGATCCGAAGCAGAAGTACATCCCCGGGATGTAATCCGGTTTTCGCCGGAAGAACGGCACGCTGCCATGGAAACGAGGATCATGCTGACTCGCCTGGCGGCGGTTGCCGTGGCGGCCTTCTGTATCCAGATATTCTCCTCCAACCAGGCCGATGTGGATCTCTGGGGGAATGTCCACTTTGTCCGCGCCCCCGCATGGTCGCCTGACTTCCACCGGGTGAACACCTTCTCCTTCACGGAACCGGATCATTCGTGGATAAACCACGAGTGGCTGGCCGAGTATGTGTTCAACCGCACCCACGCCCTTTTCGGGAATGCCGGACTGCTGGGACTGAAGGTGTTGCTGGGCCTGCTCATGATCGGCCTCATGAATTTGGTGATCCGGCATGACTGCCGGTCGGGGATGGTTCGGTTTCTCTGGCTGTTCCTGGTTGTGTCGGTGCTGGGCTTCGGGTTCAACATGCGCCCGCACCTGTTCTCCTTCGCCATGGTGGCCGGGTTCATGGTTCTGCTCCGTCGCCGGAAGTTCGGCTGGGGGTTCCTGGTGACGGTTCCGCTCCTCGGGCTGATTTGGGTCAACCTGCATGGGGCGTTCTTCATGCGCCTCGTCCTGATGGCTGTTTTTCTGGCAGGCGAGATGCTGAAGAAGGTGATGCACCATGAGGATGCGTTGCCGGGACGCCCGCTGGCCATTGTGGCCGGTGCGCTGGGCCTGTTTCTGGCGGTGTCCTTGGCCAACCCCTACGGATTCGCTCTCTGGAGATTTGTGGCAGAATCGGCGGCGACATTCCGGCCCTATCTCACCGAATGGGCGCCGTTTGATCCCCGTGTCGACCTGGCCGAGCATGCGGATTTCGTGGTGTTGTCGGTGCTGGTCATAGCCGGATTGGTATTCACCCGGGAGCGGCGTGATCCCGTCTGGGTGGCCGTTTTGCTCATCACCTTTGTGGCCGCACTGATGATGCGCCGGAACATCCCCTTGTTTGCCCTGGTGGCGGGTTTTGCGGCGGCACGTCATGTGGACAGCCTGGCCGGGGAACGTCTTTCGCAACTGGCGGACCGGATTTCCATGCGGGCGCTGGCGGTAGGGGTGGCCCTGTTCATTCCGCTCTCGGCATTCTATACGGTTACCTTCAACAAGGTGAATCCGCTCCAGATCGAAATCCCGCGAAACCGCTATCCTGTGGAGATCATGGCGTTTCTGGAAAATAACGCGATCGAGGGGAATGCCCTGTTGTTTTTCGATTGGGCGGAATATGGCATTTCCCGCCTGTATCCCCGTTGCCGGGTGTTTCTGGACGGACGGTTCACGGATGCCTATGACATCACCACGGTGAATGATTATTTCAATTTCCTGTATGCCGGACGCGGGTGGGAAGCCGCCCTGCAGCGCTACCCTGCGGATATTGTCCTGATACACCGCCAACTGCCGGTCTACCGGGAGATGGTGTCGCTACCGGGCTGGGAGCTTGTGGTGCAGACGGACCTGGCGGCCCTGTTCATGAAGACGGAGGTTCATGCCGGGACGCTGGATCGCATCCGGCGCGGGGAGCTGAAGATGCCGGTGATTTCCGGGCCGGTCTATTTCCCGTGATACGTGGAAGTGGAACCGGGGCTTGCAGGCTTTTCTGGATGGTGATAACTTCCGAATGTGAAAATGATCAAAAAAGCGCTGGCGGATATTCAGGCCACTCAAGACCTGCTTGAGCGGGCAATGAAATTGTCAGGGCTTGTCACAACCGTTTTCAAGGAGGCTGGCTGGGATCTTGTGGTGGTGGGTGGTTCCGCCGTGGAATTCTATACCGAGGGAGCGTATATGTCCGGCGATGTTGATTTTTGCCGTCGGTCACTCACTCCGATCCCTTTGCGTGACGCCCAGGACCTCATGGGGAAGCTTAACGCGACCGGCGGTCCTCGAAGCTGGCTTGTAGCGGGGCTGTTCGTGGATCTTCTTGGGTTTCTGGAAAATGAAGCGACTTCGCCTTGTCGGGAACTGGAAACACCTTATGGCAAAATCACTATTCTTCCTGTTGAGCTGGCCTTGGTTGAACGTGTGCTGTCCGCTGTGTATCCGCGAACGGACTCCGAAGCCAGGTCCATTGCTGCAAAATTAATGACGGTCTGTCTTAGAGGTGAGACCAGTATTGACTGGAAGGAGACTGAGCGTTTGGCAGCCTTGCCGACATTCCGGATTCTCCGGGAATTCCGCCAATTCAAAAGAGAGGTTAGTGATGAAATCAAGCGGCGAGCTTAAGGTTTCATGGACATGGGCGGAATGGCTGAAGAGTCGCGCGGCTCGCAGGGCGGTGTCCCGGCAAATCGGCCCGGCCGTGACTCGTCGCCGGAAAAGCTCATCCGACAGGCGTCTTCGTGCCGCTTTTTCCGGGCATCGAGCCCCATAATGGGGCGGGGTCTTGTGTTGACGGTCTCTTTCCCGTGATCAGTCCACCAGCCGGTATTTGATGATGCACCAGAGGGCCTGGAACCCGTCCTTCCAGGTGATCTTCTTGCCCTCCTCATAGGAGCGGCCGTAGTAGGAAATGGGAACCTCGTAGATGCGGCATTTGGCCCGGGCCACCTTGGCGGTGATTTCGACCTCGAACCCGAAACGATCCTCCTTCAAGGACAGCTTCTGGAGGATTTCCCGGCGGAAGACCTTGTAGCAGACCTCCATGTCGGTGAGGTTCAGGTTGGTCAACATGTTGGAGAACGTAGTCAGGAATTTATTGCCCAGATAGTGCCAGAAATAACACACGCGGTGGGGTCCACCACCCAGGAACCGGGAACCGAACACCACGTCGGCCCTGTTTTCGAGGAGCGGGCGGAGGAGGAGGGGGTATTCGCGCGGGTCGTATTCGAGGTCGGCATCCTGGATCAGGACGAAATCGCCCGTGGCGGCGGCGAAGCCGGTGCGCAGGGCCGCGCCCTTGCCCCGGTTGACATCGTGAAACAACACGCGCCAGTCCGGGTGGTCGGCGGCCACCTTTCGCAGGACATCCCGTGTGCCATCCGTGGAGCAGTCATCCACCATGACCAGTTCCTTGTCCAGGCCGATCTCGATGGAGGAAACCAGCTTCAGGATTTCCAGGATCGTGGCGGCTTCGTTGTAAACCGGGATGACGATTGATAGTTTCATGGCCCCTACTTCTTTGCCGTCCGCTCGCTTACCCAGCGGTGGATCTCAGCGCTTGTTTTTTTCCAAACCTTTTCGTCGGTCCGTTCCTTCATAAAGCGGTCAAAGATTTCAAGGAACGCGGTGGTGAACGTGGTCATCGAAGTCATGCGTTCCTGGAAGCGGCTGATGGGCTCGAGCTTTTCCCCCTCCGGAAGCTTCAGGCTGCGGAACGTGAAGGACTCGGCGTCCAGGGACACCGTCCAGGTGTCCTGACCGCGGGCCAGAAGCAGTTTTGCCTTGCGGAGTTTCTTGCCGCTTATGAGGGCGATTTTCGCCTCGGTGCTGATGGCGGGCGAGCCGCGCCGGAGGACGATTTCGTGGGCGCCCTGGCCCTCCATGACAAAAGTGAGGGGCCCCTCGATCATGATGGCGAAGTCCCCGCCGGAGGGCAGCTTCATCATCCCGCCCCGCGCCTCGGAATAGAACCACAGCCAGGTCAGGAAGTCCTGGCCGGGGCTGTTCCCGACGGACTCATCATCGCAGTCGGGCGAGAAGCTGGTGGGGGTGTAGTCGCGGATATCGTATTTCAGGCGGCGGGCGGCGGCATACTGGGGGGAGACGGGGATCACCCCGAATCCGAGCGCCTCACGGAAGGACGCCTCAAGGGCTTCCATCTGCACATCGGAGGTGGCTTCCGAGAAAATGACATCGCTGTCGGGCAGGTGAACCATCGCCATGCCCTTGAGCTGGGGGGGCATGGTGGGGAGCAACCGGGCCTCGATTTCCTTGCGGATCTCGGTGCGGGTTTTGCGGTCGAGTTCCGCGCGGTTCTCGGCCTGCATGCGAACCAATTCCTCCATGCGGCATTCGGCCTTGAGGAGGGAGGCGGGGATTTTCCGTTCGGCCTTCAGCATGGCGAGGCGCAGGTAGCCGGCGTAGAAGGCCGTGTCCCGGTTGATGTTGGTGTCCAGCAGATGACGGCCGGTCACCCAGCCCCGGAGCGGGGTGTCGCCGAGCGTCGTGATCGGCGGCGCGGCCCGCCGGGCAAACTGCTCCACATAGTCTGTCGGGAATTTCCGGGAAAGGTAATACATCCGGAACGTTATGCTACCGCTTTCAAAGGACATGAAACTCTCCTCGGTCGAATGTGAAGGGGCTGGGCCCGCTTAGGCGTATCCCCGCTTTTGAAGTTCGCGTGCCAGGGTCATTTGGAATTCCTGGATGTCCTGGGCTGCCGGGCGGTAGGTTTTATCGGTTCCCCCCAGTGCGAGGCGTCCCTGCTGGTCGAGTGCCCAAGTGGCCTTGATGCCGTCGGAAAACACAACGGTTCCGCTGACAAGGGTGCCGGGACGCATGATGCGATCCACGTCGATGGTGACCCCGCCGGGAGCGGGCGCAGGCTCGTCAGGCATCCCGTCATCATCCGGAAGAGGCGGTGTGGCAGCCGGGGCGCCCAGATCCTTTGGCGCGGGTGTGTTTTTCTTCTTTTCCTGAAGATCAAGGCCCAGCTCGATCAGGAGGAACCGCACATCCATGTAGGTAAGGCTTATCTGGCACTGGTCAGTGAGCCGCCGCTGGACTTCCGAGAGTCCGCAGCCTTCCTTAACCCATTGGCTTACAAGCACTTTCTGTTCGTCGTTAAGTTGCATAATCGTCATCCATTGAATGATAAGTGGAACAGGAGTATTTCAGAATCAGCTTGGCGTGTCAATTGGGCGTGGTAATATTCATCAGGCGGGATGCAACGATGATAACAGGCTGGGAACATTTTGACCATCAGGCGGATATCGGGATTCGCGGGTATGGCCGGACAATGGCGGAGGCCTTTGAGCAGGTGGCGGTCGCCATGACGGCGGTTGTCACTCCACCGGAGCGTGTGGTGCCGGCGGGGACGGTCCGGATTCAGTGCGAGGCTCCGGATCGTGAAATGTTGCTGGCGGACTGGCTGAGCAACATTCTGAAGGAGATGTCAGTCCGGCGGATGCTGTTCTCCCGCTTCCGGGTGATGATTGAAGGGAACCGGCTAGAGGCGATGGTGCAGGGCGAGAAGCTGGATCCGGCGCGCCATGAGCCGTCGGTTGAGGTGAAGGGGATCAGTTACCATAACCTGCATGTTGACGAGGATTTACAGGGGAATTGGACCGTTCAGTGTGTCGTCGATGTATGAATCGACCTTCAGTCCAGAGTCAAGAGGCGTGCCATGGACAAGGAAAAGCTTATCAGGCGGTCGGAGTGGGAGTGGGAGATTCCCAGGACCGGGCGGATGGCGGTGCCGGGGGTTCTGTATGCCTCGGATGACCTGATTGAGGAGATGGATGACAAGGTCCGTGAGCAGGTCTCCAATGTGGCCGCGCTACCCGGGATTGTGGAGGCGGCCTTCGCGATGCCGGACGCGCATTGGGGCTATGGATTCCCGATAGGCGGGGTCGCGGCGTTTGACCCCGGCCGGGGCGGGGTGATTTCCGCAGGCGGGGTCGGGTTTGATATCTCCTGCGGGGTGCGAACCTTGCTGACCCCGTTCCGGCGCGATGAGATTGAGGCGATGCGCGAAAAACTGGCGGATGCCCTTTTTTACCATATTCCCACCGGTGTGGGCAGTACGAGCCGGTTGAGCCTTGATAAGCGCGAGATGGTGGCAATGCTGAAGGACGGGGCGCGATGGGCTGTGTCGCGCGGCTATGGCGTGGCCGATGATCTGGTGTATGCCGAAAACGGCGGGGGCTGCCGGGATGCCGATCCGGACCAGGTATCGGAGCATGCGCGGAGCCGTCAGACCGAGGAGATGGGAACCCTGGGATCAGGCAACCATTACCTGGAGGTCCAGGCGGTGGCGGAGATCTTCGATGAGGCCATTGCGGAGGTTTTCGGGCTGGTCCGCGGCGGGGTGGTGATCAGTATCCATTGCGGGTCGCGCGGGCTGGGTCATCAGGTGGCCACGGAATTCTCCCGCGCCATGATCATGGATGCACCGAACCACGGGATCAGGGTTCCTGACCGGGAACTGGCCTCCGTGCCGGCGCATTCGCCCGTGGGTGAAGCCTATTATGGGGCCATGCGGGCGGCCGCCAACTGTGCCCAGGCCAACCGCCAGATTTTGTCGCACTTCGTCCGCGAAGTTTTCAAGGCGCAGACCAGTGAGGATGGCCTGGCCCTGCTGTATGATGTGTCGCACAACCTGTGCAGTCTCGAGGAGCATGAGGTCGGGGGAGAGAAACGCCGGCTCTATGTCCATCGCAAGGGCGCGACACGGGCCGTGGGTCCGTTTCATCCGGACCTGCCCGCCCGGTACCAGCCGGTGGGGCAGCCGGTGCTGGTGGGGGGAACGATGGGGACCGCTTCGTATATTCTGGCAGGAACGGCGGAAGGCGGGACCAGGGCATTCAGTTCCGCCTGCCATGGGGCGGGCCGGAGCCAGAGCCGAAGCCAGGCGATGAAGCGGTACCGTGGCGAGGATGTTGTGGAAAAATTAAGACACCGGAATATTACCGTGAAGACACGGTCCTTTCGAGGGGTCGCTGAGGAGGCTCCTGCCGCCTACAAGGATGTGAGCGAGGTGGTGCGGGCAACGGCCGGTGCCGGCCTCACCCGGTTGGTGGCCCGCCTGGAGCCGATGATTTGTGTCAAAGGGTAGGGGGGGTGGGGGGAAGATTTGAGATTTGAAATTTGAGATTTTGTTCATTCTGAATTCTGGCTTCTGACTTCTGACTTCTGTATTCTCCCCCTATGAGTTCCAAACGGGCAGAATTGACCTGCCCGTTTGGAACTCATAGGGGGAGAATACAGA
>JBAXRC010000097.1:0-7330 GCA_037131415.1 bacterium
GTCTCGGAGGAATACCTTCCCGCAGTTCGCCAAGCCATGGTCGCCGGCCCCATCCCGGTCGAGGTGCTGCCCCAGGGCGACACCAACAGCTACCCCGGCACCCTCTCGTTCATGGACAATGCCGTAAACCCCGTCACCGGCACACTCCTCCTGCGCGGCGAGATCCCGAACCCGGACCTGAAGCTCTGGGCCAACCAGTTCGTGACTATCCGGATCATCGTCAGCACCGTCGCTGACGCCATCATGGTCCCTGAAAGCGCGGTACAATTCGGCAAGCAAGGCGCCTACCTCTATGCCGTCAATCAAACCAACGCTGCCGTCCTGCGCCCGGTGACAATCGGTGTCCGCGACAACAACCTGATCCAGATCACCTCGGGCGTCAACGAGGGCGATATCGTGGTGGCCCTGGGGCAGCTCACCTTGTATCCCGGCGCCAGCGTGATGGATCCGGAGAAGATGAAGAAATAGGAGTATTCAGTGTTCAGTATTCAGTATTCAGAAAAGACTGAACACTGAAATCTAAAATTTAAAATTTAAAATTTAAGCGGGGAGCTCACAATGACATTTTCAGAACCTTTTATCCGACGCCCGGTCATGACCATCCTGATCACCGTTCTCATGGTGGTCGGCGGAATCTGGGCTTATCTCCAGCTCCCCGTCAACAGCCTGCCCACCGTTGACTACCCCGTGATCCAGGTAACGGTTGCCTACCCGGGCGCCAGCCCCGCCACCATGGCCTCGGCCGTGGCCACCCCGCTGGAGAACGAGTTCACCCAGGTGAACGGATTGCAGTTCATGTATTCGGACAACAAGCAGGGTATCTCCACCCTCACCCTGACCTTCAGCCTGAACCGGAGCGTCGATCTGGTGGCTCCGGATGTCCAGGCGGCCATCACGCGGGCCATGAACAACCTGCCCAAGGACCTTCCTAGCCCGCCCACCTATCAGAAATTCAACCCGTCGGATTCCCCCATCTATTATCTGATGTTGTATTCCGAAACCATGCCCCATGGCGAACTGTACGACTACGCCAACCATATTGTCGCCCGCAAGCTCAGCATGGTCGAAGGCGTCTCAAAGGTTGAGGCCTTCGGCTCCAAACGCGCGGTCCGCATCCAGTTCAACCCCGCGAAACTGGCCGCCTACCAGATCGGCGTCGACGAACTGGCCCTGGCCCTCAAGGCCGGCACCGTCAACATTCCCGGTGGCAGCCTCAATGGAGCCGAGCGCACCTTCACGATCGAGCCCCAGGGCCAGCTCCGTACCGCCCGCGAATTCAACGAACTGATTGTCGCCACCCGCCAGGGAAACCCGGTCCGCCTCAAGGATGTGGCAACCTGCGTGGACAGCCTGGCCAACGACCTGGTCAATATCCGCTACAGCCCGCCCGGACGGCCTGACTACCAGAAATGCGTGGTCATGCGCCTGTCGCGCGTCAGCGGGGCCAACACCGTGGCCGTGGCTGACAAGGTCACGGCGGCCCTCGATGAGGCCCGCCAGGAGCTCCCCTCCACGATCAATATCGAGACCATGTTCAACGGTGCCGGCCCGATCCGGGAATCACTCCACGATGTCCAGATCACCGTGATAATTGCCCTGGTCATGGTCATCATGGTGATCTTCTTCTTCCTGGGCCGGATCCGCGAAACCGTGGTGCCCAGTATTGTGCTCCCCATCTCCCTGCTGGGGACCTGCGCCCTCATGCTGCCCGCCGGATTCAACCTCGACACCCTGTCGCTCATGGGCATCATCCTGGCCGTCGGGTTCCTGGTGGATGACGCCATCGTGGTGCTCGAGAACACCGTCCGCCACCTGGAGGACGGCATGAAGCCCATCCCGGCCGCCCTGAAGAGCATGAAGGAAATCTCCTTCACCGTCATCTCCACCAGCGCCGCCCTGATCATCGTGTTCCTGCCCCTGGTGTTCATGACCGGCGCGGTCGGCCGCAACCTGCGCGAGTTCGCGCTGACGGTGATCTTCGCCATTATCGTCTCGACCATCCTGGCCCTGACCCTCTCCCCCATGATGTGCGCCCGCACGCTCCGCCACGAGAAGGAACCCAACCGCATCCAGAAATGGATCACGGGATTTATCGGCGGCATGATCCGCCAGTACGGGAAGGCGCTCCACTTCCAGCTTCGCCATAAGTGGCTGGCGCTGGTCGCCTGGATCTTCTGCATCGTGGGGGCCATCGTACTCTACTTCCTCCTCCCCAAGGCCTTCCTCCCCCCGGGCGACAGTAGCTTTATTTTCGGCGCGATGATCATGCCGCAGGGCGCCTCGACCGAGCAGATGCAGGCCTATCAGGCCAAAGTTGCCGCCATCGTGAAAAAAGATCCAAACGTCCTCAAATGCGGCAGTGTCACCGGCATTTTCCCCGGCGCCGACCAGAGCATGGGCTTCGTCTTCATCCGCCTGAAACCGCCCCAGGAGCGCAAGCTTCCGATCGACCAGATCGCCGGGAAGTTCATGATGGCACTGATGACCATTCCCGACGGCGTCTGCGGCCTGAAGGCCATGCCGGTCCTCAAGATCAGCTCCGGCGGCGACCCGACCGCGGTGGGCGCGGACTACAGCTACATGCTGACCGGCCTGGATCGCGACGCCGTCTACAAGGCAGGACAGGATCTCGAGCGGGAACTGCGCCAGATCGGCTTCCTGATCCCGTACGCTTTCCAGAACAGCGTCAAGCTCACCATGCCCAAGCTTACCGTGGATATCGACCGGGATCGCGCTTCGTCCCTGGGAATCTCCGCAACCGCAATCGAGCAGGCCCTGGCCCTCGCTTTTGCCGGTGGTTATGTTACCCAGTTCACCACAGACCAGGACCAGTACCAGGTCATCCCCGAGATACAGAAGTCAAACCAGCGCCTGCCGGACAACCTAGGCCTGCTCTACCTGCGTTCCGCAACCTCCGGCTCGCTGGTCCCCCTCAAGTCTGTGATTAACTGGAAGGAGGAAGCCGGCCCCCAGAACGTACCCCATGCCCAGCAGCACGAAGTCGCCACGGTATCCTTCAGCGCCTGGCCGGGCGTCCCGCTCGGACTTGTCACCAAGGCCGTGGAAGAGAAGGTCGCGAAGCTCCTGCCTCCCGGCGTGCATGGCCGTTTCGTGGGTGATGCCCTGGAGTTCCAGAAATCCATTGCCAGTCTCGGCATCCTACTGCTCATCGCCATCTTCCTGAAGTACATCGTGCTGGGCATCCTCTATGAAAGCTACATCCATCCCTTCACCATTCTCACCACACTTCCCGTGGCTTTGTTCGGTGGATTCCTGACCCTCTTCGGGGTCAGCGCCCTGGGACCGGTGCTGGGCAAGGTATTCCCGACCTTCGCCAACTATGCCATGAACAGCCAGCTTTCGCTTTACGCCTATATCGGGGTCTTTGTGCTGCTTGGCCTGATCACCAAGAATGGAATCCTGATGGTGGATTTCGCCTTGCAGCGCAAGGCGGAAGGCATGAACAGCTATGACGCCATCCATAGCGCCTGCGTGATCCGGTTCCGCCCGATCCTCATGACCGGCCTCTGCGCCATCCTGGGCGCCATGCCCATCGTGTTCGGCTACGGCGCAGATGCCGCAAGCCGTATTCCGCTGGGTCTCGTGGTGGCAGGCGGCATGATCTTCGCCCAGGTCGTCACCCTGTTTGTGACCCCGGGTATTTTCCTCTACATGGAGAAGATCCAGGACCGGTTCTTCAAGCCGAGGACGGATCTGGAGTAGAATCAGTCGCCGGCGGTCAGCTGGTGTAGCACCACCTCGGGGGGGCAGAAGAAGCGGACCTCCACGCCCGAGGTGCCGGCCCCGACCGAGGTGTATCCCCTCATGCCGCGGTAGGTCCAGGCGCCCCGCACCATCTTCATGGGGGCGCGGGCATTCATCAGGATCGGAATCCCGCCGGGCAGGCAGATCTGGCCACCATGGGTATGCCCGCAGATGAGCGCCGGGAAGCCGGCGGCCGCCGCCTTGCGGTAAATCTCGGGGGAATGCGACAACAGCACCGCGGCCACCTCGTGCTCCAGATGCGCGGCGGCGTTCTGCACATTGTCCGTCTCGTAGAAATGCGGATCATCCACCCCCGCCAGGCAAAGCACCCCCGCCCCGCGCTTCAGCATCACATGCTCATTCACCAGCAAACGGATCCCCATCGCCTCCATCGGCGGCAGCATCTCGATGCAGTCATGGTTCCCGAGAACCGCATAGACTTCGCCGCGCAGGGCCGGGCGCAGCCGCGCCAGTTCCCGCAGGACATCGTCCATCGGCCCGAAGGTCTTCGCCCGGTAATCGCCCGTCATCACCGCAATGTCGAAGGTCAGCGGGGTAACGACCGTGATCAGGGCATCGACCAGTCCCGGGTTCATATCCAGGTGAAGATCGGATAGTTGAAGCATCGTGAACCCCTCGAATTCCCGGGGAAGGCCGGGAACAATGAGCCGGTTCCGCCGCACCCGGACCGAGAGCGCGTTGCGCCGCCCCCACCAGTAGACCCCCGTCATCTTCATGCCCAGCCGGATGAGCCAGTGGAGCCACAGCATGTTCTCGATATGGAAATAGGTGAGCCCGTGGCCGATCATCCGGGCCACGTAGTGCGACTGCAAATGAATCCGCTGCGCCAGGAGCGCCCGGCCGACGCGGGCCTGAAGCAACCTGATTTCATCCGCGTTTTCTGCGTGCCTCTGCGGTTTCATCTCTGGCTTCCGATGTCAGCCCGGCAGGTCGGCCGGGGGCATTTCGGACAGGGGCTTGAGGGCGCTGTCCCGCTTCGAGAGGATCGGATTCCGGACGGGCCAGGGAATGGCCAGCGAGGGGTCTGACCAGAGGATCCCCTTCTCGTCCTTCGGCGAATAATAGTCGCTGCACTTGTACATGAAATCCACCTCGTCGCTCATCACGCAGAAGCCGTGGGCGAACCCGGCGGGAACGAAGAACTGGTGGTGGTTCGACTCGGACAACACGGCGCCAACCCATTTCCCGAAGGTGGGGGAGCCGCGCCGGACATCCACGGCGACGTCATAAATCTCGCCCCGCACCACCCAGACCAGCTTGTCCTGGGGATTAGGCACCTGGTAGTGCAACCCCCGCAGGGTGCCCTTGACCGACCGGGACCAGTTGTCCTGGATAAACACCGCGTCAATGCCGGCATCCCGGTATTTCTCCGCCTTGTAGGTCTCCTGGAAGAAGCCGCGGGAGTCGCCGAACACGTCGGGAATAACCAGCTTGACCTCGGGAATGGCCTGGGGAATCACCTGGAACGCCATGTTCAGCCTTCCTCCGCGATGCGCATGAGGTACTGCCCGTACTCGTTCTTTTCCATCTCCCGGCCGAGCGCCTTGAGCTGGTCGCGGGAGATATAGCCGAGCGACCAGGCGATCTCCTCGATGCAGGCCATCTTGAAGCCCTGCCTCACCTGCACGGTCTGGACGAAGCTGGCGGCATGGTACATCGAGTCGTGCGTGCCCGTATCCAGCCAGGCGAACCCGCGCCCCAGGGAATGGACTTTCAGCGCGCCCGCCTTCAGGTAGGCGAGATTGATGTCCGTGATCTCCAGTTCACCGCGCGGGGACGGCTTGAGGTTGGCGGCGATGTCAACGACCTGGTTGTCATAGAAATACAGGCCGGGAATCGCAAACTTCGAGCGGGGCCTGGCCGGTTTTTCCTCAAGGGACAGGGCGCGCCCCTCTGAATCGAACTCGATCACGCCATAACGCTCGGGATCGGCCACCGGATAGGCGAAGATCAACGACCCCCGGGTCAGGTTGCTGGCGTCCTTGAGGACAGCCGAGAAGTTGTGCCCGTAGAAGATGTTGTCCCCCAGAATGAGAGCGACGGGATCACCGCCGATGAATTCGCGACCGATGATGAACGCCTGGGCCAGTCCCTCGGGCCTGGGCTGCTCACGGTAGTGCAGCGTGATCCCCAGCTTACTGCCATCGCCGAGCAATTCCTTGAAAAGGGGCAGGTCGTGGGGCGTGCTGATGATCAGAATCTCGCGGATCCCGGCGAGCATGAGCACCGAGAGCGGATAATAGATCATCGGCTTGTCGTAGATGGGCAGAAGCTGCTTGCTCACCGCCTTGGTCAGGGGATACAGCCGAGTTCCCGATCCGCCTGCCAGAATAATACCCTTCATCATGGTTCGTTCCTCCCTGAAAACCGACTATTGTCAAAAAAAGAGCCATGATGTCGAGAGATTACTCTGCCCGTCCCCTCTTTCTGATTGAAGGTGTTGCTCCCTCATGATAGTTTTGCCCCTCATTTTTGGGGACCGGAAAAGGCCCAGGAGCAGGAGTTGACCCGTGTATCTGAAATCACTTCATATGGTTGGATTCAAGAGCTTCGCGAATCCGACAACCCTGAGTTTTGAACCGGGGATGACCGCCATCGTCGGCCCCAACGGTTGCGGCAAAAGCAATGTCTCCGACGCCGTCCGCTGGGTCCTGGGCGAAACCAGCGCCAAGGCCCTCCGCGGCAGCAAGATGGAGGACGTCATCTTCAACGGCACCGACACCCGCAAGCCCGTCGGCATGGCCGAGGTCAGCATCACCTTTGCCGACTGCGAGAAGACGCTCGGCACCGACTACAACGAGGTCACCGTCACCCGCCGCGTCTTCCGTTCCGGTGAAAGCCAGTATTTCATGAACAAGACCGCCTGCCGGCTCAAGGATATCGCGCGGCTGTTCATGGATACCGGTATCGGGACCTCCTCCTACTCCCTCATGGAACAGGGCCGCATTGACCAGGTGCTCAGTTCCCGCCCGGAGGACCGTCGTGAGATCTTCGAGGAGGCCAGCGGGATCACCCGGTTCAAGGCTGACAAGAAGGAAGCCCTGCGCAAGCTCGAGCAGACCGAGGCGAACCTGCTGCGGCTGGATGATGTCGTGCGCGAAGTGAAGCGCCAGATCGGCTCCCTCCAGCGCCAAGCCGGCAAGGCCCGCCGCTACAAGGAGTTGCGCGACGAGCTCCGCAAGTTCGACATTTACTGGACCGCCCGGAAACTCGAGAAGATGGATTCCGACCTCCAGCTCCTGGATGGCAAGATCGGCGAGCTTGGCCAGAAGATCCAGGAACTGCAGGGTGGCTTGCAGCAGGGCGAGGCCAAGGGTGCCGAATCGCGCAACGCCATCGTCGAGATCGAGCAGGCGATCGGGGAAACCACCGAGGAGCGCGCCACCGCCCAGACGCGGCTGGAGCACAACCATGATCTGATCCGCATCAACCACGACCGCATCGAGGAACTCGAGAACCTCGCCGAACGCGACCGCCGCGACAGCGTGCTGGCCACCGCCCAGGCCCAGCAACAGCGCGCCCTGCTCGAGGAGCTCACCAGTGG
>JBAXRC010000098.1:0-7295 GCA_037131415.1 bacterium
GATACCGCTTCTGGACGGGGCTGTCTTCCGGGCGTCGCTGATCGAATCCGTGGAGGATGGCGCGCGGGTGGCCGCCTACTTCGGCCATCTTCCGGAGGGTGAGCCCGGGGTTGACCTTTATGCCGTGCTGGCCTTCAGGGAGGACGGGGTCTTGAGGGTGGCGCGGATGCGGGTGGCCGGTGACGTTTTTCCTTCGCTGACACCCGACTGCCCGCAGGTTCACCTGTTCGAGCGGGAGATTGCCGAACAATTCGGGCTCAAGCCCGAGGGGCATCCCTGGCTCAAGCCTGTGAGATTTGTCAAGTCATGCCGGCCCGGCCATGACGCCTGGGGGCGGGCAGGGGACATCCAGCCGCTGATCGGGGTGATGGATTTCTACCGGGTCGAGGGCGAGGAGGTGCATGAGGTGGCGGTTGGTCCCGTTCATGCGGGAATCATCGAGCCCGGCCACTTCCGGTTCCAGTGCCACGGGGAACAGGTGTTCCACCTGGAGATTTCACTTGGATACCAGCACCGCGGGGTGGAGCGCGCGCTCAGGGGCGGGCCGGACAAGCGGACGATCCACTACATGGAAACGCTGTCGGGTGACACCACCATCGGTCACACGATGGCGTATTGCCAGGCGTTGGAAGGGTTGTCCGGGTGTCCGGTGCCGGCCCGGGCCCAGGTTCTGCGCGGGATTGCCCTGGAGCTGGAGCGGTTGGCCAATCACACCGGCGACCTTGGGGCGCTGGCGGGGGATGTCGGATTCCTGCCCACAGCCTCGTATTGCGGGCGGCTGCGGGGTGATTTTCTGAACATGACGGCGCTCCTGTGCGGTAACCGGTTCGGACGCGGGCTGGTGCGTCCGGGCGGGACCGGTTTTGATGTGGATGCGCCCCTTGTGGAAGAGCTTCTCAAGCGGCTGGATCTCGCGCTGCGCGATGTGGCCAATGCCGTTACCCTGCTTTGGGAGTCGCCCTCCGTGATGAGCCGGTTTGAGGAAACGGGCCGGGTTTCGCTGGAAACCTGCCGTGAAATCGGATTGGTGGGACCCGCGGCACGGGCCTCTGGCGCCGAGTTTGATGTCCGCCAGGATTTTCCGTCCGGCATCTTCCGTTTCTCACAGATTCCGATTTCAACGGGGCAGGACGGGGATGTGTTTGAGCGGGCGTTCGTACGGTGGCTGGAAATCCAGCGCTCGGGTAATTTCATACGGGAGCAACTCCGGATGCTGGTGGCTGGTCCGGTGATGGCGGAGTTGAAGGCCCTGGCGGCGGATACGGTCGTGGTGTCGTTGATGGAAGGCTGGCGCGGGGCGATCACCCATGTGGCCATGACGGACTCTGGCGGAAAATTTTCGGCTTACAAGGTTGTGGATCCGTCATTCCATAACTGGATGGGTCTGGCGATGGCGCTGCGAAACCAGCAGATTTCCGATTTTCCACTGTGCAACAAGAGTTTCAATTTGTCCTATTGCGGGCATGATCTTTAAAAAGGAAGACGACAGAACTCGGGATTTGTTCTTCATTCTGAATCCTGACTGCTGACTTCGGTATACTGGAGGAGTTTCTTATGTTCAGTATCTTGATGGCGCGCTTGAGGCAGGGGCATCGCACGATTCGTTATCCGCGGCGTCCGCCCGTGTTGCCGGACCGGTTCCGGGGACTGCCGGTGATTGACCAGGGCTTGTGCGGGACCGCGTGTGGCGGGTGCGAGGGGATTTGTCCGACAGGCGCCCTGATGCGGCGGGATGGGCGGATGACCCTGGATCTGGGGCGGTGCTTGTTCTGCGGTGAATGTGAGAAGCGGTGTCCGAAAGGCGCCGTCAAGTTCACCCGCGAACACCGTTTGGCATCGAGGGGCCGGGAGTCTCTGGTGGTGGGGCAGGAGTTGGCATTGAAGGCACGGTTGGATGAGACCACCCGGAAGCTGTTCGGTCGGTCGCTCAAACTGCGGCAGGTGTGCGCCGGCGGGTGCAATGCCTGCGAGGCGGATTGCAATGTCCTTAGTACCGTGGTTTTCGACCTTGGCCGGTTCGGGATCCAGTTTGTAGCCTCGCCGCGCCATGCCGATGGTGTGCTGATTACGGGCCCGGTGACGCAGAACATGGAGCTGGCGCTGAAGAAGACGTATGACGCCGTGCCCGATCCCAAGCTGGTGATTGCCGTGGGCGCCTGCGCGATCTCGGGCGGTCCCTATGTCGGCCATGCCGAGACCCGAAACGGGGCTTCGAGCGTTGTGCCGGTGGATGTCTACATTCCCGGTTGCCCCCCGCATCCCATCACGATTCTCGATGGCCTCCTGCGCGCCCTGGGCAGAATTAAGGAATGACAGGTCCCTGATGAACGAAACCAAAATTGTCTCGGTCTACACGGATGGGGCGGCATCCCCGAATCCGGGTAGGGGCGGCTATGGGGTTGTCATTATCCATGAGGGGAGACGGTGGGAATATTCAGGCGGATTCCGGGCGACCACCAACAACCGGATGGAACTCATGGGGACGATTGTCGGATTGCGGACCTGCCTGTCGATCAACCGGTTGGGTGGCGAGAAGCCCAGCGTGGTGCTCTACAGTGACGCCAAGTATGTGGTGGACATGTTTAACGGCGGGTATGCCGCCCAATGGCGGGCGAATGGCTGGACGCGCAACAAGGGCAGGGACAAGGCCTGCAATCCCGACCTGTGGGCCGAGCTCTTGACGCTGGCCGAACAGCATGATCTCAGGATGGAGTGGGTGAAGGGGCACGCCAGCAATGTGGAAAATGCCCGTTGTGACGAACTGGCTGTGGCGGCACGGCAGGCTGAAAATCTCCCGCCAGATCCAGGATACGAAGCGCCTGCTTTGTCAGAGGCCCCGGCAATACATCAAGCCACGTTTCTCGACTGCCTGAATTGAGGGGTGTTTAGCGATGCGCCTCGTCTCCTCCCGCCCCTCAAACGATGGGTCTGGAACTCGGGTTAACCTGTCACCAGAAAATACGTTAATTCGTTATATTCGTAGATAAGTCCAATATATATTTTGGGCTGGATATGAAATAATAGAGGTAGTTTTAAATGATTTAGTGACGTGTGAATTGGTTGAGATGCCGTAGAACAGGGGGAATAGGTATATGAATTCATCTCGAAAGGTTTTTTGGAAGTTGGCCGTGATGTCTGTCCTGGCCATGATTTTCGCAGGTGCGGGCGCTGACGCCCAGTCGGTGTACATCAGGACCCGTCCCCTGACGCCTCAGGAAATCACGAACGCGGGCTTGACCAATACGACGCAGTTGGCAAACGGCGTCCGGAACGTCGGCGTGGGAATGCCGATCTATCTGGAGGCGCTCGTGACCACGTCGGGAACGATGGTGACCAATGTGACTTGGATTTTTCTCAATCAGTCCACAAATTCGCACTCCGACTTCCTGGCTAGCCCGTTGTTGACCAATGTTGTGGCGTCTTTTGATGTTGGTGACAGGAATACCTTCAAAATCGCCGGCAGGGCGGTGCTGGTTCCGGACATTGCCGGCACGAAAACCAATAATGATTTCATCGTCCGGGTGGCTGTCGCGCTGACCAATAAGACGATCTATGCCACGAATTCCTGCTACGGTTCCGTGTATGTTGGATGCGCGGATTTGCCCTGGGGGCCCACAGGGGAAGGGATGTGTATTACTTGTCATAATGGCCCCGATAGCAACTATAAGATGGATTCATGGGCGCAGACGGCTCATGCCACCGCGTTCAAGCGCAAGATCAACGGATTGGAAGGATCATTCAGTTCATCCTGCGCCTCCTGTCATGTGGTTGGCTACGATGCGACGGCCAGTGCCACCAATGGCGGGTTTGACGACATCATGAAACAATTCGGCTGGACCTGGCCGACCAACCTGACCGGCGCGGCATTGCTGGCGAACCCCATGGGTGCGACGAATAACTGGGATTCGATGCCGGCGTTGCTTCAGAACAAGGCCAACATCCAGTGTGAAAGTTGTCACGGCCCTGCGGATCGTCACCTGCGCAAACAGGATAGCAACGCGATCGGCCTGTCGATCAGCGCCGGGAATTGCGGGTCCTGTCATGACAAGATGACGCATCATGTGAAGAACTATGAATGGAATCAGTCCTTTCACGGAAGCGGGATTCATACGTACTACCGGCCGTTTACCTATTACACGAACTATCCGACAATCTATTCCACGAACTATCTTGGCGGCGTGGTTGCCAACAAGAACAACGGCGGCGTTGTCAACCTGCGCTTCAATAGTTCCTGCGGGTATTGTCACACGGGGCAAGGGTTCATCCTCAACTCGGATCCCGATTGGGCGGGGGAAACCAATCCCGCGGCTTTGGGAACCAGTTATGAAGGACTTACCTGTGCGGTTTGCCATGACCCGCATGGTGTCGGCATGGGGGATTACCAGCTCCGGGACTTCCCGAACGTCATTCTTGCCAACTATTATACCAACACTCTGGGTGGAATCAGTCGGCTTTGCATGCAATGCCATCACGGCCGTTCGAACGCCTATGAGCTTGACATGGTCAAGGCCCCGAACAATCCCGCTTCGGCCCCCACGCCCCATCATGGTCCGCAAGGCGACATGATGATCGGTCAGAATGCCATCGAATACGGGATGCAGATGCCGCGGTCGAGGCACATCGATGTTCTGGAAGATGGGTGCGTTGAGTGTCATATGGCGGAGACCCCGACCAGTGGCCTGGCCATGAACCATCTTGGCGGCCACACGTGGAGCCTGAGTTATACGACCAACTCGACGACGTATGAGCTGACGGAAACCTGCGTGAAATGTCACGGCGAAATCGAAGGGTTCAACTTCGGTGGCATCGACTATGACCACGATGGTGTGGTCGAGGGTGTGCAGGCTGAAGTTCAGGGGCTGATGGACACGCTGGCGAAGCTGTTGCCCTACAGTAATACGTCTACCCGTGTTATTTCGTACGGGACGACCAATGTGCCCTCTCCGGCTGCCTGGTGGAAGCTGGCCGAGAAGAAAGGTGGATTCAACTACCTGTTCGTCTGGGAAGACCGCAGCAAGGGTGTTCACAATCCCAAGTACGCGACAGCCGTCCTGCAGGCCTCCATTGACGATCTCCGGGGCGGAATCGATGTGGATCGAAATGGCCTGCTGGATTCGTGGGAGATTTCGAACTTCCACGGCATTGGCCAGGATCCGAATGGCGACCCGGATCATGACAACGTGATCAACAGGCTGGAAATGGCGGCCGGAACCGATCCCAATGATGCTGACACGGATCATGATCTGTATTCTGATGGAGTTGAGTTGGCGGCCGGGACGGATCCTCTCAGCGCGAGCTCCAGTCCTTCGTCCAGGACGAATACGGTCTCCATGTTGCCCGCCTATGAACTGGCGTTCCTGCCCGTGACCCAGGGTGCGACGCAGCAGTTCCAGTCGGTGGATGCCTTGGGTGGAGGGTGGACCAAAGTCGGAACAAACTTCATCACCTCGACCAACGCTTGGTATTATCAGCTGATTTCAATTCAGAATGCGACGCAGCGGTTCTTCCGCGTCACGACTACGAACTAATCAGTAATGACGGATGAGCGGAGCGGGTTATCTTGACCCGCTCCGTTTTGTCTGTTATCGGTAGGGTTAACTCTTGAGCGAGTCTGCGTGAAAATGTCCTGAAGAAAGAGAGCCGTCTGGAATGAGAGTAGCCAGTCGACACATAGCGGCCCTTCTGCTGGTCGGTTTATTCTCCTGTCGGCTCTCGGCGGATGCGCAGTCGAACGCCTCACCTGTCAAGGCGCACTACGAGGGACGCCTGCGTCTGGACTATGATTACCGGTCCCAGGGTAGCGACAAGGACAACGACCTCTATGAATACTGGTATGGCAGTGCCCGCGATCTGTTCGGGGGGCGCCTTGACCTCTACGCTTCCGGTCGCTCGCATCAGGATCTCGACAAGCCCGCCTCGACCTCGCTCGCCGATGATCAGTTTCTGGGGCTGGATAACTCCGACGGGGTGAGGGAGGACCGGCTCCTGCAGTTGTACGCCGATGCTCATGACCGGGCCAACCGGGCGCGGATCCGGATCGGGCGCCAGTACATCGATTCTTCCGACTATCTGCACATCGATGGTGTTCAGGTGATGGTCTTCGAGGACGGGCGGCTCGGGGCCGGTGGCTACTATGGCAATCCCGTGAGTTATTATACCTCGCTGTCCGGGGATCATGCCGGTGGCGTCTGGCTCTCGGGAAAACCCTGGGAGGGGAACAAGTCCAAGGTGACGTTTGCCCAATATGATGCGGACAATGGTGAACAGGACCACAACTACTTTGTTGAGTCCAGGCAGGAGCTTACAGAGGCGGCACGCCTCAGTGGGCAGGCCTCTATTTTGAACGATGAATTCCGGATGGCGCGTGCGGATTTCTTCTATTTTGCGCCGGGCGGAGCCACGGATTTCTACTGCGGGGGCAGCCGGTGGGGATCCTTTGATGCCAAAACCCGCGCCTATTCACCCCTCTACAATGTGTTGGGCAGGCAGGAACCTTCAACTTACGCCTACGCGAGAGTTTCGCAGCAGTTGTCTCCCCATTTTCTGGTTGCCCCCGGAGTGTCTTGCCGTTTTGCGGAGGGCGATGCGAATGAATATGCCAATCGCAGTTATAATGATTACGACATCGTCCTGACATTTGAGCCCAATAAGAAAATCAGCGCTTCCGTATCCCTGGATTATTGGGATATGTCGGGAGGTGACAGTTTCCTCGGGGTGAGCGGCGAAATCCGGTACCGGCACGCCCGGATCTGGGAGATCAGTCTCGGAACCTCGTATTCGGATTACACCTACAATTCCTATTCCGACATTTCCTATTCAATGAACGGGGGGCAGACGGTGTTTTCGGACGACGGGACGGTCAGGGTTGAAAATCCCTACTCTTACACCTATTTTCTCAGGATGAAGTGGAACCTGACACGGAAGCTGACTTTGAGGCTCCAGGGTGATATCGAGGACGACAGCACGTCCTCGGATCAGGGATATCGTGGGCGTGCATCCATCGAGGTGCGGTTATGAACGGTGTGACGTATATGAAACATGCTTTCGCCGGAATTGCGCTGGTGGTCGCCTCGATTCTTGTTGCCGGGTGTGACAAAGAGGGGGCCACGCTGGTCTTCAGCCACAACCTTCATGTCCAGGACAATGGGATGGCCTGTGCGGATTGTCATGGAAAAGCGAAGGACGGGCATTTTTCCGCCGCCGGACATGACGCATGCAAGGATTGCCACGGCGACTGGATGGACGAAAAGAAGATCGACGAAAAAACCTGTGGCATGTGCCACAAGGTCAAGAAC
>JBAXRC010000099.1:0-7282 GCA_037131415.1 bacterium
CGAATGTCGTGAAGGAGCATTCCGCCAATCCCCGCATGCTGATTGTGCATGAGGTGATGGGACGCAACTGCGGCTGGCTGACGGCGGCCACTGCGGCGGCGTACCGAAAGATGGCGGATGGCTTTCACTACTTGCCCGCTTTCGGCCTGAGCCGTGACCGCGAGGATGTGCATGCCGTGTATGTTCCCGAGATGGCCTTTGATGCCAAGGCCGAGGCTACCCGCCTGCGTGCGGTGATGGACAAGTGTGATTGCGTCAATATCTTCGTTTCAGAGGGCGCTTGCGTCGAGACGATCATTGCTGAGTTGGAAGCCAAGGGCGAGGAAGTCCCGCGTGATGCGTTCGGGCACCCGCGGCTGGACAAGGTGAATGTGGGGGGCTGGTTTGCCAAGCAGTTTGGCGAAATGCTCGGTGCTGAAAAGACCATGGTGCAAAAGAGCGGTTACTTCAGTCGGGCTGCGGCCCCGAACGCCCAGGATAAGGAGCTGATCCAGACCTGCGCGAAGAAGGCCGTCCAGTGCGCGCTGGCGGGTGTCGGTGGCGTCATTGGCGAGGATGAGGACAAGGGCGGCGAACTCCGCGCCATTGAGTTTCCCCGCATCAAGGGCGGCAAGCCCTTCGACATCGAAACGCCTTGGTTCACTACACTACTTAAGGCCATTGGTCAGCCCAAAGGGGCGAAGATGTCGGTGAAACACTAAGAGAGATAGTAGTCAGGAGTCGGAAGTGTGTTGACTCTCAACTTCCGAATTCTGGATTCTGGCTCCTGACTCCTTATTCCTATTCTTCCTCAGTGGTCTCAGGCACTTCCCCGGTATCCTTCTTGAGCTTTCCGGCCACCAGAGAATTCTGGAGTTCGCCGAACAGGATTCGGGCGCGCTGGCGCATCTTATTCATCGCGACCTGGTTCTGGATGGTGGAGAGCTCGTCTGCACCCGCGGCCCTGCGGTTGACGATATGGGCGATCATGAGGCCGTTGACACCCTGGAGAACATCCGTGAGTTCATTGGCGTTGCGCAGGGTGATGTCATCCAGGATCTCCTGGGAACTGACGGCGTCCGGTGCCGTTTGGGCGGAGAAGTATTCAGTCGTTGAGACGTTCAAACCTTTTGCGAGGGCCAGGCTGGAGAAGGATTGTTTCTGGTTAAGTCCTGACTGGAAGAGCTGATGGATTTCCTGCGCCTTTTTTGTGAGGGCGCTCATCATGGCCTCGGCAGTGGCGATCGGCTTGACTTGATCCTTGACCGCCTCAAATGAGGGGATGTAGGCGTCCGTGTTGGTTTGCAGGGTCATCAGGTAGACATAGTTCGAACCGACGATGGCATCACTGAAGCATTCGTCGGCTGTCGGCCGAAGCAGGAAGGCAGCGGTATTGAAGGCTCTCCCCGCATCGATTCCCTGAATTTCGCTTCCGGCGTCAAACAGTCCGGTTTTTGCGACGACCAGGTTGCTTGCTGAGGCGATCATCTCCAATGTGGGCGCCCTGCCTGCACGGTTCGGGATCATCAGGTCACCGATGCTGTTGGCGGCATCACGTGCCAGTTGGCTGGCGGCCGCATGGACAAGTTTGTTTGAGATGTCGCCGGATACGGTTTCCAGGGGCATGGCGATTTTGACGCCGTTGGTGTCTGTGGTGCTGTATTCATCGGTATGGGCATCATAAAAGTCCGCGATGGCATTCGTGTCGACACTATCTGCCACCTTGGTCACATAGTCTGCGATGGGGATACGGATGTAGTTCACGGCGGCCTTGGGCGGAACGGTGAGGCTGTTGGTGTTTTTGGCATAGCAGGCTTGCAGGTCGGCGTCCGTAACATTGATCTCGGAAGCGGGGATTAGATTGGTTTCCAGGTTCACGTACTCAATCCGGAACGAGTCGGCTTCGCGGGATGCCATTTGAATCAACTCTCCCTGGCTGATCCAGACGGCTGAAGCCGTGATATTATGAAGCTTCTGGAGGATGATATTCTCGGCCAATTGTTTTTCGAATTGGGCGACCGAGGTCCGTAAGGCGCCCAGGACGTTCTGCTGGAACAGCTGATAACGTTGCTTGCTGAATCCGCCTTCCGCCTGGAATTGAGGGTCGCGCTTGAGCTGGGCAAGCACCTCCTCCGGGGAGGCGGTAAGTCCCAGTTCCCGTGCGGTCCTGAGAGCAGCGATCCGCTTCCATGCCTGGGCCCGCAGTTCGCGCTCCTGCTTGGGCGTGATCTTGATCACTTCATTGACGCTGAGGCAGTATCCTACATAGATGCTGTTGCGGGCTTCGCGGAGTTCGTTATCAGTCACGGGCTGCCCGTCAAGGGTGCCCGCTGCAGGCGCGGTCTTGGGTTTGTCGCAACCTCCCCGGGGGGTGAACCAGCCAACGAAGGAGAAAATAACGATGCTACCGATGATCCACCAGACAACTTTGTTCCGGATCATCTTGTTGAACTTCATGATCATCATGAGCGTAACCCTTTCTTCAATAACATGGAAAACATGCCGCTTTTTTGACGCAGCAAGGCGTTATGGATAGCGGGTTAGAGGGTGGGGTGTCAAGTTGGTAATGGCGTGAATGAAACGTTCTTGTCCAGCATGGGCAGGATAGTATAGCCTCTGGCCTCATTTCGTGGGGGCGAAAGCTAAGGAAGAAAGACTATGACTATGGCTACGAAAACAATGACGGCAACCGAAATCAGGCAATCTTTTCTGGATTTTTTCATGTCCAAGGGGCATATGGTCGTTCCAAGCTCCCCGGTGGTGCTCCCGGCGGATCCGACTCTCCTGTTTGTGAACGCCGGCATGAACCAGTTCAAGGAAATCTTCCTGGGCGCCCGCGAAAGCCAGTACCGACGCGTCGCCAACAGCCAGAAGTGTATACGGGTCAGCGGCAAGCATAACGACCTGGAGGAGGTCGGCTATGACACCTACCATCACACCTTCTTCGAGATGCTCGGTAACTGGTCTTTTGGCGATTACTACAAGCGCGACTCCATCGCCTGGGGCTGGGAGCTGCTGACGAAGGTTTGGGGTCTTCCCAAGAACCGCCTCTGGGCCACGGTTTACAAGGATGATGACGAGGCGATTGCCATCTGGAAGGAAGTCACCGACATCGATCCCTCCCACATCCTGAAATTCGCCGAGAAGGATAATTTCTGGGAGATGGGTGAGACCGGTCCCTGCGGTCCCTGTTCGGAAATCCATTTTGACCGGACCCCGAATGGCTGCACTCCCGACATGATCAACGCCGGACTCCAGGAGGTCATTGAGATCTGGAACCATGTGTTCATTCAGTATAACCGCCGCCAGGACGGGTCGCTTGAGGAATTGCCTTCCAAGCATGTGGATACAGGAATGGGAATGGAGCGCGTGGTGTCGGTGATTCAGGGCAAGACGTCCAATTACGATACTGACATTTTTCAGCCGCTGATCCGGAAAATGGTCGAGATGAGCGGGCATCCCTATGATGGTCAGAGCGGTGTGGCCATGCGTGTGATCGCCGATCACATCCGGACCCTGGCCTTTGCCATTGGCGATGGAGTCCTGCCATCCAACGATGGACGGGGCTATGTGCTGCGCCGGTTGCTGCGCCGTGCGGTGCGCTACGGGCGGAAAATCGGATTCACAAAGCCCTTCATGGCGGCGTTACTGCCCACGCTGGAAACCGCCATGGGCAGCCAATATCCGGAGCTGGTCCAGCACCGCAAGGAGATTGCCCGAGCCATTCAGGCCGAGGAGGAGAGCTTCTCGGTGACGCTCGACCGCGGATTGGCGCTGTTTGAGGATGTTGCGACTGCTGTGGCGCGGAGCAAGGATACCAAGTTTCCCGGCGAGGATGCCTTCAAGCTTTATGATACCTACGGGTTCCCCCTGGATCTGACAGTGGTGATGGCCAAGGAAAAAGGCATGACGGTGGATGAGCCGCGCTTTACCCGTCTCATGGAGGAACAGCGCAAGCGGGCCCGTGATGCACGCAAGGCGGCTTCGGCGGATGCCGATGCCGATCTGGTGTCGGATCTCGTGGGGCGCGGAATCAAGAGCCGGTTTACGGGTTATTCCAAGCTTTCCGGACAGACACCGGTCATCGAGTTGCTCCAGAAGGGCGCCAGCGGTGCCAGCACCGTGACTGCCGTTCTGGGTGAAGGGATGGAAGGCGCTGTTTTGCTCGAAGAAACCCCGTTCTATCCTGAAAAGGGAGGCCAGGTTGGGGATCGCGGCGTTATTACCGGACCGGACGGCGATTTTGCGGTGACGGATACCCGCCAGCCGAACGAGGGGATCGTGCTGCACATCGGGCGCGTCACACGTGGCGTCATCAAGGCCGGTTCCACGGTGACGGCGACCGTTGACAAGTCTCGCCGTGAGGCGACCACCCGGCATCACACTGCCACCCATCTGCTCCAGTTTGCGTTAAAGGAAATAGTTGGGACCAGCATCAAGCAGGCGGGCTCGATGGTCTCACCCGAGCGGTTGCGGTTTGACTTCAACTATTTTCAGGCCCTGACCCCGGTAGAATTATCGACCGTGGAACGTCGCGTGAATGAACTGATTCTGGACAATACCCAGGTCGATACGAGTGAAATGGCCCTGAAGGATGTGGCCGGGTCCGGGATCATTGCCCTGTTTGACGAGAAATACGGGGATACGGTTCGGGTGGTGAATGTCGGAGGCTATAGTCGCGAGCTGTGCGGGGGAACCCATGTGGCATCGACGGGCACGATCGGCCTGTTCCGGATCGTTTCCGAAAGTTCCATTGCCTCTGGTGTGCGCCGGATCGAGGCTGTCGTGGGGTTGCCTGCGTATGACACGATGTGCGGTGACCGCGCGTTGCTCGAGTCGCTGGCGAAGCGGTTTACCATTTCGCAGACCGAACTGCCCGCCCGTTTTGAGACGCTGACCGAGCAGGTCAAGACACTGGAAAAACAGATCAAGGACAATGAAACGGCTACGGCCCTCGGTAAGCTGGACGGAATCCTGGCTGGTGCCACCGAGGTGAAGGGTATGAAGCTGATCGCGGCCGAGGTGGGCGAGGTGTCATCGGATGCCCTGAAGAGCCTGGCCGAGGCCGCGCTGGCGAAAGCTGGATCAGTCGTCGTTGTACTGGGTGCCAGTGCCTCGGGCAAGGCCCAGTTCATCGTGGCGGTCAGTGCGGATCTGGTGAAAAAAGGTGTGCATGCCGGGAAAATCATCAAGGAAGTGGCTAAGGTGGCCGGTGGCGGGGGTGGCGGTCAGCCAGCCATGGCCAATGCCGGTGGCCGCGACGTGACGAAAATTGCTGAGGCAGTGGCGAAGGCAAGGGAGTTGATTTGAGATTTCAGATTGAAGATTTCAGATTTTAGAGTTTTGATTTAGGGATTTTGAAGAGGAGATGCGTCATGGGTGTCTCTGCTGTTGAGATTATTTGTACGGAATGTGGACGGGAGAGTCTACTGAAGCGGGAACCCCAGTACGAGGGGTTCAAGAAGGTGGGGGAAACCCTGGCCTGTGCGTCTTGCGGTCATGAGTTTGCCTCCGAGGATGAAGTTCCTTTCAAGCAGAAGGCTGCTCCTAATGTTTTTGATGCCAGCGATGCCCCCCGGACGATCAAGGTATTCCGGGAGAACGAGGCGGAGAACCTCTGCCGCCACTGCAAACACTTTGTGGTGAACCCGTTTCTACAGCGGTGCGGCAAGCATGGAAAAATCGTGGAGGCCACTGACTCCTGCCGCGATTTCGAAAAGAAGGTTGCCCCCAGAATTTAACCGGATTATATCCCGGTATCAGTGCTTGTGCTCAATCTTTTTTCCTGGACGCAAACGGACGGGGAAGGACTTCCAGTATCTCGGTGATTCGGGCGAAGATGGGTTCGCCGGTGGAGAGGCGCCACAGGATGCGACTGGAGGTGATGGGTTCGGACTTGCGAACCTCTTTGAACTGGGGGAGCAGCAGAATGCCGATGAGCGCCCGGAGCAGGCCGGATAGGATAAAGACGGATGGCAAGGAGGAAAGAAAGACGATGGTGATGCCTCCGATGGTGTAGGATGACGGAAAATTGGCGGCACACCAGGCTCCGATCACGCTACCACCCACCAGGATAAAGAGACCGTTGATCAAATTGTAATACGGGAAAATCCGGTGCCGACGGTCGGCGGGAACGCAGTCATAAATGAAATTGTTGCTGGCCAGGTTGAACCCTGACCAGGCCATGCCGGATAGAACCTGGGCGCACAGGATGAGATGGAAATTTGTGGTAAGAGTCCACAGGATGGGGAGGATAGGGAGCATCAGACTGGTGGCGAGGATGACGGCACGGTTTCCGTGCCGGTCGCAGATATGGCCCCACCAACGAAGGAATACGAATTGGGATAGCAGGAGGACGGCAGTGGTGAGGGCAAACTGATCCTTGGTCCAATTCAGATCCCGGAGCATATACTGGGTAAAGAACGGCGCTGAAATGTTGGAGGCGCCGTTCATGATGGCCATGGCCAGGGTGAATCGCCCGAAATTTGTATGGGGCGCCTCGCGCACGAAATCCATGAGCGAGATGGAGTTTTGAGGCGGGGAGGGGCGGAAGGGCGGTTCGTGGTAGCGGTGCAGTAGAAGGGCGCTGTAGGCACGTGCCAGAAGGGCGATGGCGAAAATGATCCCGAACCCGATCCAGATTTCCTGCTGGTGCTCGAAATGGGTGAGAATGCGCCCGGAAAACATCATGGAAACGAGCATCGTCAGCATGGCCAGCGCGGTCCGTTTTCCGAAATAACGCCCCCTCTGTTCCTCGGGAATCAGGTCGCCCATGATACTGGTGAAGCCCGGAACCCCAACTTGACATGAGAAAATCAGAAGTGTTCCCAGGGTGACGGCGATTGCGGCTCCATGGGTTGGAAAAAGGAAGGGCAGGCAGAATAGGGGGATATGGCCAAGGGATTGAATCAGTCCCGTAATGGCCATCAAGGGGCGCCGCCGCCCCAGTTTCTCAACGAGAATGCCGCCGATCAACTGGGCGATTGCACCGAGGATAAGGGGAAGTGTGACCAGAAGCGACATCTGGAAGTCATCCGCCTTCAGGAATACGGCGAAAGGTCCCACAAACGATTCGCCGCAGCCCCACATGACCGACCAGGCGCACCCTTCAATGATGGAGAGTTTCAGAGTGCGCTGCCTCAGTAACTCAATCCGGGATGTCAACTCCGGTGCATCCAGCATCTGGTTGTGGGTTCCGTTTTCCATGAAAGGCGCAGATTATGCCGAACTTGCGCCTTGCATTCAACATGTAAGGGGTCAGTTACAGGGGGGGCGTCCCCGTGGCCTTGTGCCACGGGTCGCG
>JBAXRC010000100.1:0-7257 GCA_037131415.1 bacterium
ATATTATAGACACATATGATTATTAATGAAGGACTGACGGCAGGTGTCATTGGTGCTGCAATCGATGTGCATAAATACTGGGGCCCTGGCTTGTATGAGGAAATTTACGAGAGAAGCTTGTGCGAGGAACTGAGAAGACGAGGGATTGCTTTTGAAAGCCAGCTTTCGGTGCCGCTTCTGTACAGGGATGTTCGGGTCGGCGACGACTTAAGGCTCGATCTTCTGGTTGAAAAGCAGGTTGTCGTCGAAATAAAGGCCATTTCGGAACTGCTTCCCGTTCATGAATCACAAATCATGACGTATATGCGACTTACCCGGTGTCGCATCGGGTTGCTCCTTAATTTCAATGTATTTGCCATGAAGCAGGGGATTCGGCGGTTTGTTCTTTGACCGGCATCGCGGCTCGGATCTTTCTCCAGGGACAGGGTTGCGGGAATTTCCGGAATGGAGTACTCACCATTCCGGAAATTCCCGCAACATTTTCTTCCCCCCCTCTCCCCAACCTGCCCTGAGCCTGTCGAAGGGCCTCCGCCCCTCCGTGGTAAATCCTACTCTTCCAGGGCGTGGGTGAGGGTGAGGAGGAAGTCGCGGTTATCGGCGCAGAGATAACTCATGGTGCCACCCATCCGACTGAAGGTCTTGCAGTACCGCAGGTAATAGGCGGGGTTGTCCTTGGGAGGCTCCCCGCTTTTCTGCCAGTCCCAGGTGGATTCCGCAAGATCCACTACGGCGATGAAATGACGGTCAATCGGGGCGCCCTTCTGCAGGGCAAGGTTCTGGGCCATCGAGAGCGCCTTCTCGAAAATCATCGGGGACATCACGGCGGACCCGATGGACAGGTAGACGCCATCCTGGATACGACTGACGGACTCGGCGAATGACAGGAAGTCCCGCCCCGCCGTGCGACCAATCGCCGCGCCATGGTTCATCGGGTGATTGTAGATGATGTCATGCCCGATCATGGGATGCCCGGTAAACGGAATCCCCAACCGACAGGCCGCCGCCTGGGCGCTGTAAGCCTTGAACGGATGCGGCACCGCCAGCCAGCCGGGCTTGAGGTCGAACTTCCTGATCACCCCCAGTAAATCCGCCGTTGCCGCCACCTGCTCCTCACCGTTATTACAATCTTCAATCTTCAATCTCAAATCAGCACTCGCCGGAATCTCCAAGCCCTCCCGCTCAATCATCCGCCCCACCGACTCGCCGTACCCGAGTCCCTCGTAGGCGCCCACCACCAGGGCCAGGTTGATGAAGAACCCCGTCTCCTGCCAGATCCCGAACTCGCCCCGGGCGACATTCTCCTTCACGTCCTCGCTGCTCTGCCCCTGATAGGCAAATTCCCAATCATGAATGATTCCCGCGCCGTTGGTTGCCAGATGGGTTACCCACCCCTGCTCCATCAGCCGGATCAGCACCGGCGACAGGCCGTTCTTGATGGTATGCGCCCCGAACGCCATGATGACCGGACGACCGGCATTACGGGCCGCCCGGATGCGGGACACCACCTCGGTCATGGCCGCCTTCTCTGCAGGAGCCAGGGGATTGGGCCTCTGGCTGGGCGCCACATGATCCTTCTCGATGGCCAGTTTGTTGGGGCGCCTGGCCAATGATTTTACCACCAGACGGTCCCGGTCAAGTTGTGGATAGGGCATAGGGCATAACTCCCGGCGAAATACTAACAAAAAGGGCGTCCGACTTTCGCCGGACGCCCTGGATCACGTCGCACCCGCTTACTTCGAAACCAGCTTGCGAACGGCCTCGAGCTGTCCGGCACTGCCGAGCTTCTCGTTTTTAGCCGCGATAAACTTGGCATATTCCTTCATGAAGACCTTGCCCGGGGGCCGGAGGTCGAAGTTCTTGGGATCCGTCTTGAACGCCTCGCGGTGCACGCGGCACCAGACCAGGCGGCCATCGGTATCGATGTTGATCTTGGTGACGCCGAGCTGTGCGGCACGCTTGAACTCATCCGCGTTGACGCCCTTGGCGCCGCCGAGCTGGCCACCCGCCGCGTTGATGCGCGCGACCTCGTCCTGCGGGACGCTGCTGGATCCGTGCATGACCAGCGGGAAACCGGGCAGGCGTTTCTGAATGTTCTCGAGCACATCGAAATGCAGGCCCTGTGAGCCGGTGAACTTGAAGGCCCCGTGGCTGGTGCCGATGGCGCAGGCCAGGCTGTCGCAACCGCTCTTCTTGACAAATTCCTCCGCCTGAAGGGGATCGGTCAGCTTGGCATCGGCCTCGGAAACGGAGACATGCTCCTCCACGCCGCCCAGCTTGCCCAGTTCCGCCTCAACCGAGATGCCGAGGGGGTGCGCCGCATCCACCACGCGCTTGGTGATCGCGATGTTCTGCTCGAACGACTCCGCGCTGGCATCAATCATCACCGAGCTGTAGAAGCCGCTCTTGATGCAATCAATGCAGGTTTCCTCGTCACCGTGGTCGAGATGCACGGCAAACACCGCGTCCGGGAAAATCTCATCCGCCGCGCGGATCATGGCTTCCAGCATCTTCTTGTTGGTATACTGGCGCGCGCCCTTGGAGAGCTGGATGATGAAGGGGGCCTTGCTGTCGATGCAACCCTGGAAAAGACCCATCGTCTGCTCGAGATTGTTGATGTTGTAGGCCCCGATGGCATATTTGCCATAGGCATGTTTGAACAGCTGCTGCGTTGACACGATCATGGTTTATCTCCTTGTTTGAATAAAAGCCCGCCTGGGGCCATTGAACGGGTGCATACTCTACGCACCTTGGGTATTCAGTCAATATTTTAATCTCCGCTTTGCGCCTCATTTATCCTGGTCGGAGACCATCCCTGCTTCGCTAAAGCTTCGCAGGGCAAGCCGTAGCTCAAGCCGTCAGGCAGCCCTCCTACGCCCTGCGGTGGGTACACCTTGTGCTCCGAAGGGCGCATCCTTCGCTCTGCGCCCATGTTCTTGGTCGGAGACCATCCGTAGCTCAAGCCCCTCAGGGCGCCGAGCGAAGGATGGCGGAGGGGGAGGGATTCGAGCCCCCGTTGCCCTTGCGGGCAAACATGATTTCGAGTCATGCGCATTCAACCGGGCTCTGCCACCCCTCCGTTAAGGTGTGTAAAAGCGGGTACAAGCTAGGGAAGAGACCGAAAAAAGTCAAGAAATGGGTTCACGCCTAGAAGCGCCAGTTCAGGCCGGCACCATAGGCGGTATAGCTCATGGGAAGAACGACGGGGCCTCCGTCATAGGCTCCATAAGCGCTGTACCACTCGCCCTTGATGTCATCAATTTTCATGACCTTGGCAAACAAATCAGCCGAAAGATTCTTGTAAATCCGGATATTCAGGCCGCCGGCAAACTCAATCCCGGAAACATGGCCATTGAGATCAACATGACGAAGCCCCTCCCCGGCCCAACTATTCGGCTCGAACTTGGCCTGATAAAAAGCGTAGCCCACCTGAATAAAGGGAGTCACCCGGTTCTTGATATCCCAGGCCGCCTGCACATAAGGAATGGCTCCCTGGACATCCACCGAGCCATCCCCTCCCAATTCAACATTGTTGTCATCATAGTCCATTGTCTCAGCACGAACATGATCATAGCTGACCCCGATCCAGACAAAAGAATTCAGGATCCGTCCTTGGGCATAAACCTTGTTCGGATATTGATCCTGCTCCTCATTCAGCCCGGTGATCGAACCGAAATATGACTCATTGTTCCGCGTGCCCCGTTTCGTCTGGTCGAGCTTGAATTGGGTATACCGGGTTCCCACCTGCCAGTTCATGGCGTTCCGCCTGGCGCCCGTTTCCGAAATTGCCACCCCTTGCGCGGGCACATTCGTCACAGGAGGATTAACCAGGGAATTAGTTCCCTCTGTCACAACCGGGGCAACCACCAGCGGCGGAACGTTGGTTGTCGAAGGAGAACTCACCGCATTGGTCGCCACAGGCGCCGTAACCCCATTAGTAACGAGGTCCACGATCGGAGCAACCTCCGGGGCCGTAACATTCAAGGCCGGCTCCTCGGCACGGGCAATGGCCATTCCGAACACAATCCCGACAATCACTATCAAAAAACGAGAGGACCCTATCTTGTTCCAATTCATTTTCGTTCTCCTTTATCTAAAATCATCTTCAGAATAGTCATATTAATACTTGGATTTCCCGACAAAAACAAGACTGATTCGATCCCTATTTCTTATACATCTCATTGATCACACTATACATAGACCGCGCCACAAATCGCAGGCCTGGTTGCTCCTTACTACCGGGAACCATGCCTCCTTCTGAATCATAGAAGTCGAGGTGAATCGCATCACTGGCAAACCAGCCGTCAAATTCCGATCCTGCCATCAACTTCTGGAGGTCCAGCAATGCCGTTCCGGTTTCTTTCGCCACATCCCGGACAATCTGGGCATACTGGTCATGTTGTTGCTCAAACTCATCCCTTGTCCGGGCACATCCCTTGGTTACATAATCCTCAGGAATCCGCCGCCGGGCTGCCGCCACCAGAACCGGTTGCGCCCCCGCTTCACGGATCTCTTTCACGAACTGGCGCAGGGTGAGGCGGAAATCCTCAGGCGGCAATCGAAGTTCGCGCGGATCAGCCTTTGGGTTCTTGGGCTTCGTCGCCGTCCACTGGTGCCGGGTATCGACAACATGCAGGATCATGCGGCCAATGGTGCGCCGCGACAGGACCGAATACACACGCCGGAAGAAAGGCGAAACCCTGGCACCCAGTCGTGTCCGATCCGGGACTTCCCAAACATGGTCATTCCTGCCAAAACTCACTGTAACCACATCGGGTTTAAGACTCTTTCCCTGCAATTCAAAGAGCCGCAATCCCTGCATGGCCGAGTACCCGTACACCCCCATGCTGAGTGCCTCCCATTTCCCTCCATCAGGCGGGGAATTGGTGAGCATTTCGTGGAGATATTGGGCATAACAGGGCTGCCCCTGGGCTGTTACGGAATCGCCCATGCAAATCACCCTGCGAACCCCGGGCGCCTTGACGGGATTGACCTCCCGATCCCGGAATCCAATGGAATTGATCTTTCCTCCATAGACTGACGACCCAGGCACGAAGCGCCAAACCAGGTCAGGATCCGCCAGCATATCCCGGTGAAAACGCTCCACCCCTTTCTCCTTGCTAACCAAAACAAGGGGGGCAACTGCTATGTCAATTTTGGTCCGCTTCAGAATCCCATTTGCAATCATCACGGTTCCCATGCAGGCCACATACAGAAAGACCAGTTTTGCAACCAAGGGGTAACGGAAAAGGCCCAGTCGGCGCTTCCGATCAAGCGACTCGGCCCCTGATGCCACAATTCCATGAAGCAGGATAAGGCCCAGTGGTATCAACATCCGGTTGTCGTTCCATTTCACCAGGAACGTATGCCCGCCAAGAGTCACCGTGGTCTTGACCAGCCACCAGCAGGCCCCCATCAGCAGCAGGCTGATCAGAAAAAGAATATCCGCCATCATGATCACGCCGGATGTCGCCGGGATTGACGAATAGAAACGATTAACCAGAGATTTTATATTCATGTTTTGACTATTATAAGACGAGGCACTCCCTCACACCCAACCATGCTCCCTGTACCAGCGCGCAGTCTGGCGAAGCCCTTCTTCCGTTGTACGTCCGTAGGTGAATCCAAGCAGATTTCTCAACTTCGCCGTGTCGAACGAACGATCCTTGGTAAAGAACGCCACGCGGCGGCGGTAGATGGGTGGTGACCACCCGAAGGGACGGCATACGGCTTCACATACGGCTGCAGCCCAGAAAAAAGGCCAGGCCGGAATGCGGACAAGCCGGGCCTTGCGGCCATATTCCGCGCTAATGACCTGGATTATGTCCGCCAGTGCCAGTGCCTTGGGGTCGCCCCCGATGAACACCTCCCCTTGCGCCCCGGGATGGACCGCCGCCAGCAGAAAAATCTCGGTCAGGTCGTCCACATGAATCAGGTGGTACAGCTGCCCCCGTGCCGACCCCAGCACCGGCACGAACGGCCAGGCGGCCATCTTGAAGATCTTGAGCAGGCGGCGGTCCCCGGGCCCGTAGATCGCCGCCGGCCTGATCACCGTGAAGGGCAGCCCGTTTTTCGGGGCGAACTCGCGAATCCAAAGCTCTGCCGCCGCCTTGGTCTGCTGATAGACATCCCCGGGGCTGAACGGATACTCCTCATTGGCAGGCGGACGCTCCACATGACCATGCACGCCAACAGTGGAGACATGGACGAACCGCCTGAAGCCCGGGTTCCTGAGAGCCGCCTTGGCCAGTAGCTGGGTACTCTCAAGATGAACCTTATGGTAGATGTCGTCGGTGATCCCCGCCTCGCGGTAGGCGGCGGCAACATGAAAGATGACCTCCACGCCGGCAACCGCACGCTCCACGACCCCAGGATCATAGACGTCTCCCTCGATCCACTCGACGGGAAGCCCCTGAAACGAGTCCCGTTTCGAGGAGGCACGGGCAATGGCCCTGACTTTGGCCCCCCGTTCACAGAGCTTTCTCGTTAATACCGTTCCGGTAAACCCGGTGGCTCCCGTGACCAGAACGGTCACTCCTGTTGGAAACGGTTTCTTTTCAGCCATAATCCTGAATACCCTAGGGTGAACCCGCCCCCCTTGTCAACGCCGCTGAAAAGTCAGAAATGGATCATTCCCGACCGAATTTGCGGGCCAGCTCATGAAAGGAGGTATAGATGAGGGTCGGACGGCCATGCGGGCAGGTGTAGGGCATCTCGGCAGAAGCCAGGGCGATGACCAGCTGTTCAACCTCGCCCAGGCTCAGCCGGTCGCGGGCCTTCACCGCCGCCTTGCAGGCCGCCTGCGCAATGGCCTCCTCGCGCCACCGGCTGTGGCTGCCGCGCTCACCCAGGGTCTCGAGATGACTGGCCACATCGATCAGCATCGCCTTGACGCCCAGTCCCTGCATCCCCCGGGGCAGGGCATCGACCACAAACGTGTCGCCGCCGAACTCGGAAACCCCGATCCCCAGCGTCTTCATCAGCTCCAGATTTTTTCGGACATGCAGCGCATCACGCGGCGGTAGCTCAACCGTTTCGGGAACCAGCAACCCTTGGCTCTCGACCTTGCCCTGCTCCACGGCATTCAGGATTTTCTCGAAGAGGACACGTTCGTGGGCGGCATGGGGATCCATTACCACATAGCCGTCTTCGGTCTCCAGCAACACGTAAAGCCCGCCTATCTGGCCGATCACACGGCACCAGGTCCACGGCGCCTTCGGGGCCGGACTCGGGGCGACCCCCGCCACGGCCGGCTTCGCG
>JBAXRC010000101.1:0-7242 GCA_037131415.1 bacterium
GTCCATGAGGGTATGGGTCTCGTATCCGGCCACGGTGAAGGAGACCTTGAGGCGGCGGTTCAATTTCGGGTCGTCCTCCAGGATGAGTGCCACTCTGGGTGGTTTGGCATTTCCGTTCACGACGGTCGGCGCGAGCGGGCGTGTTTTGAGCAGGATACGCTTTACCTCGGCGAGCAACTCTGAGGGATCGCTGTCCTTGGAGAGGAATCCTTCCACGCCGGTGGTTTTGAAGAACGGCTCCATGTTGGAGCGTGCGGTGAAGACCAGGATCGGGTAGCGGGGCTTGCCGTCCGGGCCGGAGAGTTTTTTCAGGAGGGCGAGGCCGGTCATGCCAGGCATGCTGATATCGAGGATAATCAGGTGTGCGGGCTGGAGCCGCAGGGCCTGGAGGGCGTCTTCGCCGGTGATGGCGGTGACCACGTCATACCCTTCTATTTTCAGCTGGTCTCCCACCATGAGGAGGAGATTGGGTTCGTCATCCACTAGCAGGATTCGGGCAGCGGTCATGGGGTGGTCTCCTTGTTCGGTGAAGCTTGGAATGCGGTCATGTCCATCAATGCGCTTTCAATGGTTTTCATCAGTTCCGTGTTATCCCAGGGCTTGGGGAGAGTGGGGATTGAGAACCGGGTCAGAATCTCGGCGGTGGACTCATCCAGCGTGGCTCCCGTGATGGCGATAATCGGGATATAGCGGATGGTGGGAGAGCTGCGCAGGGCCAGGATGACGGTGGTTCCATGGATGTCTTCCAAAATCAGGTCGAGCAGGATCAGGTCAGGGCGATTGGCGTCAGCTGTCAGAATGGTTTCTTGGCCGCTGGCGGCGGTAATGATCCGATACCCGTAATTGGCGAGGGTGAGGGTGAGAAGATCCCGGATGACCGTGTCATCATCCGCGACCAGGATCGTCGGCGGGGCGGCAAGGGGAAGGGTGATGGTGATTTCCGTCCCCTTTTGTTGTCCGGGCGGTGGGCTCGCGAGCGATAGGGTTCCGCCATGGAGGATCACGATATTTTTCGAAATGGCCAGTCCGAGCCCTGACCCCGAGGCCTGGTTGCTCGCCCTGAAATAGCGCTCGGTGATATGGGGCATGGCGTCCGGCGGAATTCCGATGCCGTCATCGGTGACCACGATGCGGGTGAACTTCACATTTTCCGGGTCGGGGCAGATGGTGAGGGTGACGGTGCCGTTTGGCGGGGTGAATTTGATGGCGTTTCCCAGGATGTTATGGAGTACCCGTTGGATCAGGCCAGGGTCGCAGCGCACGAAGGGGCCGTGGGGATCGATGTGAGCGGCAACGGCGACCTTGTGGGCCTCGGCCTGGGGGGCCAGCGCGGTCACGCACCGCATGACCAGGTGGCCGAGGGGAGTCGTGATGGGGGAAAGCGTCAGGGATTGGTTGTCGATTTTTCCGAGATCAAGAATGTCATTGATGGTGCCGACGAGCCGCTGGCATTCCGCATCGAATAGTTTCAGGTAGCGGGTGGCATGATCCGGGAGGGGGCCGGCGATCCCCTTGAGTAGGTTGCGGACGCCATACATCATGGAAGTCAGCGGGGTTTTCAGTTCATGCGAGACATTGGCCACGAATTCGGACTTGGCCTGGCTGTGTTGTTCAAGGCGGATTACGGCGGAGCGGAGTTCGTCCTCGATCTGTTTACGTTCTGTGAAATCATGGAAGATGCAGAGCAGATATTTAACGTTGCCGAGGAGAATGGGGCGGATGCTGACAAGGATGTTGCGGAGTTCCCCGGAGCGGGACCGGTGACGGGATTCAAATACTTCGGCGCCGCGAACCATGATCCGCTCAATGTGCTTGAGAACCTCCCCTGGGGATTCGTGTGCATCGATGTCCGCGAGGGTCATGGACTTGAATTCATCCCGGGAATAACCAAGTTGGCGGAAGGCCTGGCTGTTAAACTCGATAAAGGCGCCAGTTGAAGGAGTCAGAAGGACAATGGCGTCCATGGCCTCCTCGAAAATAATACGATAGCGTTCCTCGGCCTCCCGGAAGTGCCGTTCGGCATCCTCCCTGTGCCCGATTTCGAGTTGGAGCGCGGCGATGGCATCGCAGAGTTCCGCTGTCCGGGTTTGGACGCGTTTCTCGAGATTGTCACGGGTGACCTTCAGTTCGTTCTCGAGCTGCGCGATACGCAGGGCATCATGTTCGATGTCGCTCGCAGTCGGCACTTTGACAGGTTCAGCGTTCAATCCGGCCCCTCTCATGAAACGTTCCAACACCACTGCTCTTACTAGAAGCGGGAAGGGGGGAAATCAAGCCTATTATTCATATGTAATCAATGGGACTCTGGGACCGCATTCAGGGTGTGAGTATAAAAGAAGGGTTACTTCAGTTTTTTCAGTGCTCCCTGGGCGGATTTTCGAAGCCTGACATCCGGACTGGACGCATATTTCTCAAGCATGGACTTATCTGATAAATCACCCAGTGTTCCTATCGCTGCTATGGCTGACATCCTCAAGGGCGCGATGGCTTCTGATGCGGCTATTTTTCTGGCCGCTGGCAACGCCCGTGTCTCGTTTAATTTTGCGCATATCTGCAATGCAGTTATTTTGGCCAGTTCTCCGTACCGGGCATCCTCGCACATCTCAAGGGCTTTGCTCGCGACGTTCTTCCTTGGGATAAACTGATCGCCGGCATTCTTGAATAAGGCAATAAGAGCTGTGCCGGCAATGCTGAGATCCCTTTCTTCAGTAGCCTTCCATAAGGCCGTGCCAATTGACAGCCTCTCCGGAAAATCGGCCTTTGAATACCACCCGCCAAGATGCTGGATGCAGTAATCCCGCCATACGTTATCGTGTGATCGGTCATAGTACATGGCCATTAGATTGATGCCGTAGTGCGCTGGCTTCTTCTGTTGTAGCATGATGATTACTGAAACATCATTCTTGATGGCGTTAAACTCGTCGGGATGCAGATTATCCTCGTTGTTATGACGGTTGAGGAACACGTAAAGAGCCTTGATTTCCTGGTCCGTAAGATTTTTGCCAAGTTGATGGACTCCCTTGATCCGGGTCATGTAGTCCTTTTTTTCTCCCAGTCCGACTATGGTGCGGAGATTTGCGGGGATCTGGACGTTTTCGGCCTTTACCGTGACCGTTGGGATCTCTTGAAGTTCCGGATGGGATGGGGGAGTTGGATTAGTGAAGGGTGTTCCTGCTTCCGGTGCGTCAGGCATGCGGACCGGCTGGCTTGCTTTCCCGCTGTTCGTTAGGGCGGATCTTTCTTCGATCGAAGTCCTTTTCCCTACCCCGCCCATCCATGTGAACACAATCGCTGAAATAAGAATAAATCCAGCAAAAACTATCAGGCCAGTTCTGTTCATTTTACTCCCGTTCATATTTCTTAATCTTGCAAACCATAACAGCTGAAGGCGCGCCTGCTATCTTGAACTCTAGCTGTACAGTTTCCTTAGTATACAGTTCTTTAGCAAACTCAGGATTAAATGTCGCTGATACTTCAAGGTTATGCCCCGTTATGTCCGGTTTGACTGTAAACGATATTTCCTTGTGGGCCGGTAGTAGAAGGTCTTCCGGCTTGAGTACCCTTGTGCGTTCTCCAAGCACCCTTATACTGAATCGTCTTGTCTGTGGAGTATTCGAGAGTTGCAAGTAGGTAATGGCCGGCACTGTCGAAATCTCTGTTCCGATTTTTCCTGTGATGGCGATCTTGACCGGCGGCTGATTGGCAGGGCTTATGACGGGGATGCTTATCGCACATTTAAAATCGCCCGATTCAGAAGAGGGTTGGAGGGATATATTCAGGGTGTGGCGGGCTTCATCATGAACATCCTTGTCCAGTTTTGCCTCAACCTTGTAATTGCTTTCCGTCTTGGGGGCGCCAAGCACTATGCCGGGCTCTGTGCCGGTGAGTGAAAAGGATTGTGACCATGACGCGTTTGTCTTTATTCTGCCGGCGTTAAGTTCCGCGGAGGGTTTCACTTCGAGAAGTGGGACGGAATTTCCGGTGACAGTCACGCTTAAGAAACGGTTGTTCGGGTCGTTGTTCTCGATGAATATATTCTTGCTGTAAAGTCCAAAGATAGAGTTTGGCAAAATGACTACTTCAACATGGGCCGTTTCGTTGGGCTCTAATGCCTTCTTGTCGCAAGAGGCGGATGCGCAGCCGCAGGTCTTGCGTATATTGAGGATGCTCAGCTTCCCTTCACCTGAATTTTTTATCAAGAATACGGCGATCTTCTTCTCTCTCGAATGATATTTTCCGAAATCAACGGAGTTTTTCCCAACAATCTCGATTCTGCCTGTCTTGGTTGCCATAGCTACGATTGAACTTATCAAAAGACTTGTAAGGATAAGAAATTTCATAACTCGGATGCTATCAGGCGGCGGGAGGGAAGGAACGAAATATTACATGATAATTTTATTTTCCCTGCTAATCTTGATCAATGAAGTTTTCCCTGTCCTGTCGTCTTGTCTTTCTTTTGGTTCTTTTCACTCTCTCGTCTAGGGCGGAAACTCCTCCGGTTGTAATTGATTATTTCAATGAGGCTGGGTGCGCGGATTGTGCGCGGGTCAAGAATCAGGTCATGCCGGACCTGGAGGAGCGATTCGAAGGTCTTTTTGTGGTTAACAACTACGATCTTGGGATAATGAGCAATGTCGTCAGGCTTGCATCTTATCAGGAAAAACTGAACATCGTAAGCAACAAGCCGGTGATGATGGTGGTTGACTATAAGTATGTCTTCAACGGCTTTGAGGCCATCAATGCCGGCCTTATCAGGCAAATGGATGAGCGTCTCGCGGAGCGACAGGAAATGAGCTGGAGGCCTCCTCAAGCCATTGCAATCACGAATGGCGCAGTTGAGAGTAAAGTCCAGAGGTTCACTGCGTTTATAGTGATAACTGCGGGATTTCTTGACGGCCTTAATCCATGCGCCATAGCCTCACTTGTTTTTTTAATGAGCCTTTTAGCTGTTGCCAGGATAAAGGGAAGAGGCTTGATATTGGTGGGGGTTTCCTTCTGCCTGGCCTCATTTGTGACCTATACCGCACTGGGGTTTGGATTGTTGCGGGCAATGTACTTGTTTTCTGGATTCCACAGGATGAGGTGGGTCGTGGATATCTGTATGGTTGCCATGCTGGGGGGCTTTGCGCTCATGTCGTTTTGGGATGCCTGTCGATATAAAAGCACAGGAAATCCAGGCGATGTGACGCTTCAGTTGCCCGAAGGCATCAAACTGAGAATTCACCGGATAATGCGCCGGGGGATCGAGTGTGGCGATAATCGAAGGCATTTGCAGAATGAACAGAATGCTGGGCTAAATGTAGGTGCTATTCTCATTGGAGGCGCTGTCATTGGCGTGCTTGTAACGGCTTTGGAAAGCGTCTGTACTGGCCAAATGTATGTGCCGGCCCTGATTGTCATGGCAAAAACGGGCATGGCGAAGGCGCAGTGGTATCTGTTGCTCTATAACCTCATGTTTATTTTTCCTCTGGTAACGGTCTTTATCCTGACCTACTTCGGCCTTCGAACCCGGACTCTGCTTGACTGGAGCAAAAAAAACGTTGTGGTCAGTAAAATTTTTCTTGGCATTTTCTTTCTCTTGTTGGCCGTTCTGGTGGTGTGGTTGTAAGAGGGCGCATTAATGCTTTTACCAAAACGTGCATGTCGTTCACGGTTGTAGATAAGTCAGTGTTAAAACTTGTTCCGGGCTTAATTTATCTTGTTTCTTCATTAAATAATTAATTTGACGTTTCGCGGGAGGGGGCTAGTATCTTTTTTTTGTGAGCGTGCTTGAGTGGGTGGGACTCGGGTTCGGAATCACGAGACGGGTTGTCGTGAGTAACAAAGGCGGCCTGTGCGGTTGTGAATGAGTAAAATTGTTTGTGTGAAGGAATGGTACCATGACTGTTCAAAGTCCCACCTCTAAGCCGTGTTCTATCCGCAGGACGTCCTCGCCCCGCTTCCGCTGTGCCAGTTTGTACCCAGCCCTGCTTGCCGCCGTTTTCTTGGGCTGGGCTGGGCCGGTGATGGGGGTAACAACCGGGTTCAATCAAAATGCGGCCGGGCCGTGGGATTACAATGCGGCCGGAAACTGGGTTGGCAATTCCATCAACGGCATCTGGGATACGACGCTGACCCTGGCGGCGGCGCAGACGGTCACGTTGGCTACGGATACCACGCTGTCCACCGGATTGACCTTCACCTACGGCGGAAACCGGGCCCTCGCGCTGGCGTCGGCCTCGACCAACAGCCAGACCCTTACCCTGGGCGGCAATGTGAGCGTGTCTACCAGCGGTGGAACGGCGGCAAACGTCACCCTCGGCGATGCGACCAAGCCGCTTACCGTCAACCTGGGCGGTGCCACCCGCACCCTGACGGTGGCGTCGAGCCGCACGATGACGATTCAGAATGATGTCGTCAACGGCGGGATCGTCAAGGCCGGTGCCGGGACGCTGACGCTGAACGGATCCAACACCTATACTGGCGTGACGACGGTCAGCGCGGGTACGCTTGTTGCGGGAAATGCAAATGCCTTGCCTGCGGCGGGTACGGTTGCGTTGTGCGACGCCAATTCCGGGGCGAATGCCGTTACGCTCTGGTACATGTATTACATTGATCATCCCGTCACGGTCGCCAACCAGGGCACCGGCACGGTAACCTTCCGTGGTAGTGGAACCGGACGGTGCAATAGCGCGATCACCTTGAATCGCGGTGTCACCCTGTTCCCGGGCAACACTTTCTATTTCACCGGCGGCATCTCCGGAACCGGGGATGTGACGATTCCCGCCGCCGGCGGGTGGAAAGTCTGTTTCTTTGGCAATACCTCCAATACTTTCACCGGCAACCTCTATATCAAGTCCGGCGCCGAGTTGGACCTGAGCGATGGAACCGTGCAATCCGGCAGCGCCATTCCGGATACCGCCAATGTGGACGTGGCCGCAGGCGGCGTGCTGTACCTGGTTAAAAACGGGAACAATGAAACCATCAACGCCCTGACCGGCGGCGGCCTGGTCAAGGGGTACTATGACACGCTGACCCTGGGCGCCTGCAATGGCTCGGGCACGTTCAGCGGATCCCTCCAGAATGGCTCGGGCTCCCTGGCCCTGGTCAAGACCGGCACCGGCACGCAGGCCCTCACGGGCGCCAGCAGCTATTCCGGCGGCACAACCCTCCTGAACGGGATGCTCGTGCTGGGTCACACCAACGCGTGTGCTAAGGACCGGATAATGAGTGAAGTTAGAGGCTGAAAATGGGTGACACTTT
>JBAXRC010000102.1:0-7094 GCA_037131415.1 bacterium
GTATCGTCGTTGGCCTTGCCCTGGTTCGCATACGCCAGAGCGGAGGCGACGGCAAGCAGGTCATTGGCCGGATGCTCATCGAAAACCGGCGGACAGATCCGCACGAGGTCATCGCGCAGCCCGAACCAGTAATGTCGCAGGGCCATATCGAGAACGCTGTTGCGGATGTCAGGACCCACGGAGACCGTCATCCATGTGGTGCTGTACGGGCGACCTCCCGGCAGTCCGACAACCGCCGTGATGTCCGCGATCGTCGTGCCGCCGGCGTGCGCGGCATACTCGAGTCCCCACGGCTTGACGGGAACCGTCTGTACCAGTGAGTCCGTATTCGTGCCGGCTTCGGCGGAAAGCATGAAATCGAGCTGCAGGATGTTGCCGGGCGCCGTGACGGCATCGAAGACAACCTCCTCGCCGCCCAGGGCCTTGACGGTGACGGTCTTCTCGCGGGTGGCCAGGAGTTTCGTCGTATCCTTGGCGTCGCGGATATTCAGCGTCAGCTTCACCGGGCCGGCATAATCGGTGAGGTTGTGGAGGCGCCCGACCGTGCGCAGGTCATCCCCTTCGCGCAGGAATGCCGGGGTCTTCAATTCAACAAAGAAATCCTTGCGGGTCAGCGTCTTCGCCGTGGCCTCGCCCACCAGCGTCTCGGGCGTGCAACCCCGGGCGGTGAGCCGCCATTCGGTGGTCGTCTCCGGCATCGTAACGGTAACGGTCGCTTTTCCATCCGCACCGGTGATGATGGACGGAAGCCAGCGGCCTTCGCCACGAACTTCCCGACGGAGGGGCACATCAGCACTTCGCCCGCCACCATAACTACGAATGCTCCTCATCCTGCCGCCAACAGACCTAGCGGAGTATAACATCGCACCTTCCGCCACCTGCTCAAATGCAACCTCTTCCAACCGCGGCTTATCCTCCTGGAGATTGTCAGATATTGATTTATCATAACCAAGCATTCCACCCGAAAAAACCTGATTGACGCGTTCCCTCTTTTTCTTCTCAAGCCAGCCACGAGCCACCCTCGCATCCTCGTCCCGGAGTTCCTTGGCGATCTCGCGGGTGCAGCCCTCGTAGCGGAAGGCGCTGCTGGCACCGGTCCGGAATTCAGCGTTGCGGCGCGCGGCGGCCTGGAAGAATTCCAGAATAGGCGTGGTGCGGTCCGGACAAACGGCATACAGCGCCTCGTTGACCAGCGCCAGGCTCAGCTCGGCTTCCACCGGCTTGCCGGTCTGGTCGGTGACGGTGATCTCAACCTTCCCCGCTTCACCGGGCAGCCAGGCCGCCTTCAACGACTTGACGGCAACCTTGAGCTCGCGCTCGACGTTGAACTCCTTGCTGGCGGTGCGGAGCTCACGTCCGTCAATCACGGCGGCGGCGAGACGGAAGTTCGGGAAAAGGTCGTGACCGACGGCCACCGGGATCGCGTTGTAGTCCTTCTTCAACTCCACAATCTGGTAGCGCAGAATGGTCTCGCCCTCGTAGGTGAGCAGCGCAAGGCCACTGGCGATCCGTGAATGGAGGCGTACCGCCGCTTCCTGGCCGACCTTGAGCGTCGCGGAGTCCGCGAAGAAACGGAGTTTGACGGCATCCTCGTCGCCTGACGCCTGCACCGAGCATCCGCCGGTGATGGCCTGCCCGAAACGGTCGGCGCCGGTGATGCCAATGCGGTAATCGCCGCCCTTGCTGAGCGTGAACTGGACGCTGGCCTTGCCGGTCACGGCATCGGTCGTCATCTTCTTCTCTTCAACCGTTACCTGAGCCGAACCCACGGAAGGCAGGCTGAGCCAGGGAACCATGGTCTGGAGCGGGGACGGCTTGGCCGCCTCAATGCGGAACAAGGTAGCCGTCAGCGCGTTGCTACTGGGCTTACCATCCGCACCGGAAGTGGCAATGGCGATGTCAACCGGCTCGCCGGCAACCACCAGGGGCTGGCTCGGGGTCGCGGAAATGGTGAATCCAAGCCGAGCCAGCGTGAGCGTTTCGGCGACGGATACGTTTTCCCCGTCAAGCGAGGCGGAAAAACTCATCATCGAACCCGGCTTCAGGGCGGTGGTGTCGAACTTGAACTTGAAAAGGCCCTCGTCATCCGTCTGCGCATTGTAGGTGCGGCCATCCGGGAGGCTGTAGCGGAGGCTGCGCTTGGCCACCGGCTCCCCCCAGTAGAAGCGGGCCTTCACGGCGCCTTCCACCGTCTCGCCGCGGAAATAGACGCGCTGGGGGAACTCCAGGGCGAGCTTGATCTTCTCCAGCTTGAACTGGCGGACCTCGAAGGATCCGGAGAACGCCAGCGGCGACTGCCCCTTGCGTTCCTGGCGCGCGGCAATGGCATACAGGCCGTTCTGCGCGGAACCGGGCAGCTCCAGGCTGGCATTGAACGTACCGAACCTGGAAAGTTTCACCGTCTGTTCGGAAAGCATTCGCCCCTGGGGATCGGTAATGCTGACCTTGAACTCGCTGTTCTCCGGCACGGCATAGGCGGCGTTGCGGACCTCACGCAAGATGCCGCGCAGGGAAACCGTTTCGCCAGGCAAATAGGCCGGGCGGTCGGTGTAGATGAACCCCTTAGGCATAAGTCCGGCGCTGAGGCGCAATCCGGAAAGGTCAAGGTTGTAGGCGGCGGCATGGTTTCCGCGGAGCGCGAAGGCTCGGGCGTTGCCTGGTGATTTTTCCAACGCCCCCTTGAACACGCCATCCGCCCCGGTCTTACCGGTAAGCACCACGGCGGCGCCATCGCTGACCTGCACATCCACCCCTGCGGCGGGCTTGCCGGTGCGCATGTCCTGCGCGAAGGCGAGGACTTCGCGCAGGCTGGACTTCACCACGATCTCGATGTCGGACCGCAGCACAAGGACAGTGGATTCCTGCTCCTCGTCACCGATGCTGACGACAAAGGCGCCAGCCGCAGCACCCTCGAACGGAATCTCGATATCCTGTTCCAGCGGCTTGTACTTGGCATAGTCAGCGACCTTCACCTCCCAGCTCTTGTCGGGCTGGATCAGGGAAAGGTCGAGATTCTCCACGCCGGTAATGCCGTGCATCTTTCGGAAATACGACTGGAGGTCGAGCCGGTAGAGCCGGACGGTGACTTTTTCAAGGTTGCGGGCCTTGAGATGCACCACCGGCTTTTCATGGGTCCGGAACACCCGCTCGGTGGACAGGCCCAGGGTCTTCTGCGTCAGGGCGGTCAGCCGCGGGTAAGCCTGACCGTAGCCATACTCGTTGGCAAGCTTCTGGTAGAGCGTCAAGGCCTTCTCAAATTCGCCGAGCTTCTCCTCCAGGATCACGGCGCTTCGGAAGAGCGCGGTGTTCGCCTCCTCGGAACGCGGATATTTGCTGACCAGCCGCGCCCAGCCGTCAATCGCCAACCGGTATTCAGCCTTGATGGAAGGATCCGCGGGCTTGCCGGTTTCCAACTCCACGGCCTTGGCCTCGTGGAGCGCGCCGAAAATGTAGAGGATCGTGCGGGCATGACCGTCATCCAGCGGGTGATCGCGAAGGAAGGCCTCCAGCTTGGCGACCGCCGGCTCGACCTGTTTTTCGGCAAGCAGGTCAATGGCTGACTGGTACTCGATATTCACGATGCCGGTCTGGCAATCCGACCACTGCGACCCGTTGGGGTAGTCCTTGATATACCCCTGCCAGGTGGCGATGGCGTCGGCGTACTTCTTCTGCTCCACCTGGATCTGCCCGATGCGGAAAGCGGCGCGCATCCTGAGGTTGGCCAGGAAGGTGGCGGGCGCGGCGCGGATTTCATCCTCAATCCGGGTCGCGGCATCCCCGCCGGGAATCTCAAACCCCTTGCCGGCGATAAACTCGCGGTAGGCGGCAATGGCTTCATCACTGCGCCCGGCGTTGGCATAGCCCTCGGCAATCATCCAGGCGGCCCGGACTGAGCGGGTGCCGACCGGGTTCGCGGCAATGAACTCGCGGCAGATCTTGATGGCCGCATCGAGATCCCCGTTGCTCAGCGTGTACAGGACGCTATCCGTGGCCGGCAAACCGCCCGTGTTCCCAATTTGGGAGGAGGTGTTTTGCGTCATCATGGCCACGGTTTCCGGGCGCTGCGTGAAGAAGGACTGGACCTGGAGCCAGCGGAGCTCGGCGGCAAAACCAGCCGGGGCTTTTTCGGCGGGCAAGGCGGCAATCATTTTCAGCAGATCCTCGATCTCCATGCGGCCCTGATCGGGATTGCTCTGGATCTGGGATTCGGCCAGACCGCGACGTGCCGCCAGAATGTTGTGGCCGTCGGGAAGCGGATTCTGCACCGTTTGCCGGGCGGAGCCGGACCCGGCGGGGCCGGTCCAGGAGGCATCGAATTCCGTCAGGTAGGCTTGGAAATCCTGAATCGCCTGACTGTGGTTGCCGCCCATCTGGATCGCACGCGCCTTCTTGAAAATGACTGCATCGCGGAGCTCGCGCGAGATCTCCATCGTCAACGCCTTGTTGTAGAGGTTGTAAGCCTTGTTGAAGTCAGGCGGTGTCGCGCCCGGATCATTGGCGGCCGGCTTGACCGTCAGCCTGTCGGCAAAGCTGATAATGACCCCTGCCAGCTCCTGTTTTCGCTCCGGCGACAGGATGCGCTTCGCCTCCGCCTCGTAAATCGCAGCCGCCTCCTTGAAGTTCTTCTGCTCAACCAGGGCCTGGGCCTTGAGGAAGATAGCCTTATAGCGCCAATCCGACATCGGGTACTGCGCCAGAAGCGCCTCCGTCGCCTTGATGGATCCGGCATAGTTCTTCGCCTGGAAAAGCGCGACCGCCTTGAGGTATGCCGCTTCATCCGCCTTGGCGTCCTTGGCCGCGAGCAACGCATCCGCCGACGTCACCGCCTGCTCGAACTGCCGCGCACGCATCTCCCGCTGGAGCTTGTTGAAGGCCGCCGCATCGCCCTTGACCGCCTCTGCGGCCGTCAGCCAGCCCACCCCCAAAAGACATATCCCCAGCGCAAAACAGCCAATGATATTCGTGATGCTGCGGTGCATATTCTTCATATACCTGCTCGTCCTCTCCAATTGCTTCCACTTGCACAGACAATCAGTCATGTATAAGCAGTCTCACATGCCAGCGCAAGGCTGCTTTGCCGAATATGGCATCAGGTTAACTACTGATGCACATATCAGGGTTTTTCCCGTCGGTCATTCACACTTCTTTACAAGATACCCGAGAAGACCCAGCTTCGTGAACAACAAGTCATCCAACACAGGCAAAGCCTCCTGCTACCAGGGAGAGGAGCCTGAACGTCTGTTCAAAGGCTTAGCTGATCCGGAAACCCCTCACCTCAATCCTCTCCCCCAAGGGGAGAGGAAGGATGGGCACACGGAGAAATAGAAAACCGGAATACTCAAAAATGACAGGGATCGAGATGTCCTGAAAATTCACGAATTCCCTGACAACTAACACCCAAGAACCTAACAACCGGCATCCTGTGGGACGCCACTGATGCATAATAAGACATTAATGCCCTGCTTAATCAAGAATGTCTTTAGTTACTAGGAATTTGATTTTTCCGGAATCGGCTTACTTTCTTGCTTCGTCGCACCCGTTCCGGCAGGATTCAGAAATCGAGGTTACTATGCGCATAATATCCTGTCGGTTTAACATGGTGGTGGTTTTTATCCGACAGGCGGGGGAATTCATTCAACCTCGTCTGGCCCTTCGCGAATTTCACAAACAAGGGCGAGGAACGCGGCTGGCGCGCCTTCCGTTATGAGCGCGGTCCGGAGGGAAAGAAACTGGACCTGCTATTCATTCCACTGATGAGATAGAGCCGATCAATTCGTCAATACGACGGCTACCACCTGAAGGAGAACTTCGCATATACCCCTGTGCTCACAGATTCTTTTTCGCGGCGTGCGGCATGCTCGCTGGAATCTTTGTCGGGAATCAGCAGGAGACCCACATCGACTGAAGCCCGCGACCGAGACCGCACCCGATCCTTGATCGCGCTCCGCCGACTGTGGCAGACGATGACGTCTGCCAACCCGAGAACGGCAGGCACCACCGCCACAGTGGTGTTTTTAATACTTCCGGTAAATCCATACTCGCCAACCATAGAGGCGATCGAAACTCCACTAACGACATACCCAGCCACCATGAAACTCCTGAGAACTGACATTTCACGCCTCTCTGCAACTGTAAGCTCTGAACGTCTCAGTTTGTGGCGTGAAGTCAAGCGACCCTCTCGAACATTGACAGTATTTGTTTTGCCAAGTGGGCGTGCCAGTTCCAGGGCGTCACTCCCGCCAATTTGAGGGATGTCGTCGGCGGATGCAACAGGAACAAGCCAGAAAGCCGCCATCGACATTGAGAACACGAAAACGCCTAGTCGCGAGATTCGATTCATACGGCTCCTCCTGATACGGCTAAACTGACACCTTAACTTCTCCAACAATAATTAGCCCTTGATTGAAAGTCGAACAGAATAACCCGAAGACGAACCTAAGACGAACCTAAATCTTGAATTTGTCTGCGTTTTCTGCGTTTATCAGCGGCTCACTTCTCCGAAAGGGAAATAGCATGAACAAAACCGCACTGGTCACTGGCGCATCACGGGGTATTGGCAGGGAAATTGTGAAACGGCTTTCCGACTGCGGCATCCGGGTATTTGCCACGGGGCGGGACGCCCATCAACTGGACACACTCCGGGCGGAGACCGGCTGCCTGGCCGCTGCCTTTGATCTCGCCCAGGCCGAAGCCCCGGCCAAACTTTATGCGGCCGCCAAGGCCGCCTTGGGAACGGCACCCGACTTCCTCATCAACAATGCCGGATTCAACCGCCGGAAAGCGCCGGTCACGGACATCACGGCGGCCGATCTGGATGAACATTATGCGGTCAATCTCCGGGCGGCCGTCCTGTTGTGTTCCGAGGCGATGCGCGACATGATCCCGCGCCGGTCCGGCCACATCATCAATGTCGCCAGCACCGTGGTCTGGAATCAGGCCGAAAACTACAGCGTCTATTGCGCCACCAAGTGCGCCCTGCACGGCTTTACCGTCTCCCTGATCAAGGAGGCGCGTCCCCACGGCATCAAGGTCACGGGAGTATATCCCGGCGGCACCGACACCACCTTCCGCGCCCTCGAGCGACCGGATTACCT
>JBAXRC010000103.1:0-7067 GCA_037131415.1 bacterium
CGCCGAAATGATGAATAGAAGGTGTATTCCCATCTGTATGCAGACGTCGAATTTCTGGAGTTTCTCGATTTCGATGAATGATTTCAAAAGGTGGATCGAGCTGATTCCAATAAGCGCCATTGAAAGTTTCACTTTCATCGTGCTGGCGTTTACATGATCAAGCCAGTCTGGCGGGTTCTGCTCGCTGAAGTGGATTTTGGCGACGAACGTGTGGTATCCCCCGATAATCACCATGATCAGCAGGTTTGAAATCATGACCACATCAATCAGGCCCAGGACCATGAGCATGATGTCCTGGGATTTGAATCCGCCAAGCCCGCATATCAGGTGGTAGAGCTCGACGCAGAACTGGTATACGTAGATGCCTTGGGCCACGATTAATCCGAAATAGAGCGGAGCCTGTAGCCACTGGCTTGCAACAATGATATTCGCAAATAGGCTGGTAAGTTTATTATTTTCGGGCATGGCAACCTGTTCTGGCGGTGTTTTTCGTTTTATCGTCAAGAGGGGCGGGTCACGCTCCGTGGGGACTATGCGAGGAAATCCGCGCTTTGTGCCGGTGTCTCATCTTAAGGTGGTCGGCCATTCTAAGCATCGCCATGTCAACCCGGTCAATTGCCCGTCCAACAACCGAGAGGACGCTTGCTCCGCGTTCTTCGATGACTACCGATGAAGTCCGTTTCAAATATACCTGAATGCGGCAACTCTTGTCCTCGCCACCATGGGGCCCGTTGATGTCGGCGATTTTGACGCAGACACGCCTGATCATCCGGTCAAAACGCGCGAGGTCGGCCGACAAGTGTTGCTGGATATTAGCGATAAGAGAGTTCTGTAATTCGACTTTGTCCTGCTTTACTTCGATATGCATTGAGCGCTCCTTTTCATTGCTGATGAAGGAATGCTACGCCTGCTCTATTAGTTCTACAATACGGTAATATGGACTGTACTTTGCGTAATTAACGAACTATAATTCGTTGATGAACAGTTTAAATTATCATCATCTCCTGTATTTCTGGCTTGTTGCCAAGGAGCATGGTTTGGCGAATGCCTGCGCCAAACTCCGGCTCTCGCCTTCAACCGTCAGCGGTCAAATCCACGTGCTGGAACACGCGCTTGACCAGAAGCTATTTGTTAAAAAAGGCAGGCGGCTCGAGCTTACGGACATGGGAAGGATCGTGTACCGATATGCCGAGGAGATTTTTACCCTGGGCAAGGAATTGCAGGATGCCATCCACGATCGACCAGTCGGCAAGCCGCTCCTGTTGCAGGTGGGGATCGTGGATGTCGTTCCCAAGTTGGTCGCCAAGCGAATGCTGGATCCCGCGTTGGCGCTTGGAATGCCGGTCCGATTGATTTGTGTGGAAGACCGGTTGGAGCGACTCATGGCGTCGTTGGCTATTCATGAGTTGGATGTTGTGCTGGCTGATTCAGCCAGTGGAGCTTCTTTGGCAACCAAGGCATTCAATCATCTTGTTATGGATTGCCCGACAACTATTCTCGGGACGGAGCCGCTTTACCAGCGTTATCGGAAGAATTTTCCGCGCTCCTTGCGTGGAGCGCCGATGCTTCTGCCGACTGTGAGTTCAGCGATGAGGCGCGAAATGGATCATTGGCTGTCCGACATGGGCATGCAACCCCAAATCATGGGTGAGTTTGACGATCGCGCGTTGTTGGAGGTTTTTGGCGAATCGGGGCTGGGCCTATTTCCGGTCCCCTCATTGATTGCAGCGCCTCTTATCGAACAGCTTCATGTGCGAAAAGTCGGCGAGTTGGCGGATATCCGCGAAAAGTTTTATGCAATCACCGTTGAACGTCGCATTACCCATCCCGCGGTCGCGGCCATCTGTGCCGCAGGCTTGAAAAAAGCTCATCAATAGATTCGATAAAACCGAATCTAGAATTCATTATTACCTCATAGTCAAACTGTTGCGTTTATCAATATAATAACTGTTTGCAGAAAATGCGGAGCGCAACTCTGTCTGCATCAAACAATACATGGCGGGAAATGGGTGATGATATGAAGCGTGAATCCGCAACCTCGAGCACTATGGACTTCAACGGGATTCAAGGTTTATCGGAAATGGAGGCTCGTTCCCGGCTTGAGCGGGAAGGAGCCAATGAATTGCCCGCTCAAAAGAAGCGCGGCATTGCCGCTATCGCCAGTGATGTGATCCGGGAGCCCATGTTCCTGATGCTGCTGGCGGCTGGTGGACTCTATCTGATCATGGGCGAGCCGGCGGACGCGCTGATGCTGCTCGGTTTTGTATTCGCGGTGATGGCCATAACCATTGTCCAGGAGCAGCGAACAGAGCGGGCACTCGATGCCTTGCGGGATTTGTCCAGTCCCCGTGCCTTGGTTGTCCGGGACGGGAACCGCCATCGCATTCCGGGGCGGGAGGTTGTCCGGGGCGATGTGGTCATTCTCGGCGAAGGGGATCGGGTTCCGGCTGACGCCATTCTGAGGCGCGGGATCAACCTGTGTGTGGATGAATCTTTGCTTACGGGCGAATCCGTGCCTGTGCGGAAATCGCCATCGGGGGATGCGCTTTCGATTGAGCGGCCGGGTGGGGATGATCTTCCTTCCGTGTTTTCCGGGACTCTTGTCACCGCCGGACAGGGGGTTGCCGAAGTGATTGGCACGGGGGCTCGTACTGAATTGGGCAAGATCGGGAAAGCCCTGCTACAGGTTGTGCCTGAGCGCACGCTGTTGCAGAAAGAGACAGGAAGGCTGGTGCGCACGTTCGCGATTGTCGGACTGGTGGCGTGCGCCATCGTGGTGGTTGTCTATGCCTTTACCCGCGGTGGAGGGGCGGCCGTGTGGAAGGAAGGGCTCCTGGCGGGAATTGCGATGGCCATGGCCACCTTGCCGGAGGAGTTTCCTGTTGTGCTGACTGTATTTCTGGCGCTCGGAGCCTGGCGCATCTCAAGGAGTAATGTACTCACCCGGCGTATGCCCGCGATTGAATCGCTTGGAGCTGCATCGGTCTTGTGTGTCGACAAGACGGGGACGCTCACGCTGAATCAGATGACCTTGCGCCGCTTGTTTGCCGATGGCCAATCCATCGACTTGGCACAATCCGACAAGGCGCTTTCCCTGCCGTTGCAGGTGCTGCTCGAGAAGGCGATCCTGGCGAGTCGGAGCGATCCGTTTGATCCAATGGAGCGTGCCTTGCATGTGGCTGGTGACCGGCTTAAAGCTCAGCCCGAACGCCTGCATCCCGACTGGTCACTGGCTCGGGAGTATCCGTTGTCCCCTGCCTTGCTCGCTGTCAGCCAGGCCTGGAGCACGGGTTCCAGCGACGGGTTCGTGATTGCCTCAAAGGGGGCTCCGGAGGCAATTGCGGATTTGTGCCATCTTTCTGAAGCACAGCGGAAGTTGCTGATGTCGGAGGTGTTGGCGTTGGCCTCTGCGGGACTCCGGGTGCTTGCCGTTGCGCAGGCGAAATGCAGGATTGCGACCTTGCCAGCGGAACACCACGACCTCGACCTTGAGCTTGTCGGTCTGCTTGGGCTCGAGGATCCACTCCGTCCGACTGTTCCCGCTGCAGTGGCGGAATGCCGGGATGCCGGCATTCGAGTGATCATGATCACCGGTGACTATCCCGCCACGGCCCAGAGCATTGCCCGCCAGGCGGGTCTTTCCAATCCGGAAGCGGTAATTACCGGGCCTGAACTGGATACGATGCCGGATGCCGAGCTGGCGATCCGTATTAAAACCGTGCATGTTTTTGCCCGTGTTGTTCCGGAGCAGAAGCTGAGAATCGTCAAGGCACTGAAGGCCAATCGGGAAATTGTCGCCATGACGGGTGATGGGGTCAACGATGCCCCGGCGCTGAAGGCCGCGCACATTGGCATTGCCATGGGGGGGCGGGGCACGGATGTGGCTCGTGAATCGGCGTCGCTTGTGTTGCTCGACGATGACTTCTCGTCCATTGTCGCAGCCATCCGGCTGGGGCGACGTATTTTCGACAACATCAAGAAGGCGATCGCCTTCATTCTGGCGGTGCATGTGCCCATCGCCGGCTTGTCTATGATCCCTGTATTTTTCACTGATTGGCCGCTGCTCCTGTTGCCCGTTCATATTGTTTTTCTGGAGCTGATCATTGACCCGGCGTGCTCCCTGATTTTCGAGGCGGAGGAGGCCGAGGCCAATGTGATGAAGCGCCCGCCTCGCAGTTCCACGGAAAGACTGTTTGCGTCTCACACCATCGGTCTGGCCTTGACGCAGGGATTAAGTGTGCTGGCGGCTTGCCTGGGGGTGTTCCTGTTTGCCCGTGTCGATCACTCGGTTGATGCCGCCCGTGCGCTCACTTTCGCGACGTTGGTGATATCCTTTGTTGTCATCATTCTGATCAACCGGTCCTGGTCACGATCCGCCTTCGCGATGCTGCGTGTTCCCAACGCCGCGCTGCGATGGGTGGTGCTGGGAACCTGTGTTTTCCTCACGGCGGTTTTGTCGATTCCCTTCACCCAGCGCATGTTTCATTTCGCGCCACTCCATGTCACGGATCTCCTCCTGAGTTTAGCGGTGGGGGTAGCGTGTGTATTCTGGTTTGAATTCGTGAAGTATGTGAGGTCCCATGATCGAAAGCGCGAGACAACTAATTGATTTATTCCTGCATCTTGACAAGCATCTTGCGGAGATGGTTGCCTCGTGTGGAATGTGGTCATATGGCGTCCTGTTTGCCATTATATTTTGTGAAACGGGCCTGATTATCTTGCCGTTCCTTCCCGGTGATTCGCTTCTTTTTGCGGCGGGAGCGCTCACGGCGAGCACGTCCCTGCAAGTGGGCTGGTTGCTGGCCTTGCTCATTATTGCCGCTGTCATTGGGGATGCGGTCAATTATGCGGTGGGCTACACCTTCGGCGAAGCGATTCTTCGGCGTAAAAGCAGGTTGATCCGGCCTGAGCATCTCGCCAGGACGCATGTTTTTTTTGAGAAGCACGGCAAGATGACGATCGTGCTGGCAAGGTTTGTCCCGATTGTGAGGACTTTCGCGCCGTTTGTGGCCGGCATGGCCAAAATGCGGTATTCGGAGTTTGCCTTGTATAATGTAACGGGAGCCGTTATTTGGGTTTGTAGTTTTGTGATTGCCGGACGACTTTTCGGGAATCTACCGGTCGTAAAGGAGTATTTTTCCCTGGTGATAGGCGCTATCATCGTGCTGTCGGTCCTCCCGATCGTTTATGAGGTCTGGAGTCAGAAACGAAAACTCCTGATAACATCCGGTGTTCCCGTGCTGATTATGACGGCCTACGGGGCGGTTGCCTCCGCCTGAAGCAGGGGTCCTATGATTGTCTGGTTTTTTTGTTCCGGCTCCAGGTGAAGTGATTACCCTCCAGCTTCCCCTTTGAAGAGGGGGGGGGGCATTACAAGTCGTTGATTTTGTCTTTACATCAATGCTAATCGGGATATTATCTCCTTAAAAGCATGGAGATATATTGCATGTTAAGGCGTGATTTTCTCGAAAAATCGATAAAAGAAGCCCTTTCGGAGTCGCCGGTAACGGTTTTGCTTGGGGCAAGACAAGTTGGGAAAACGACTCTCGCTCGTCAAATTGCTGAAAAATGGCCGGGCGGAGCGCATTTCTTCGACTTGGAGACAGAGGCCGGACGTGCAGCATTGTCGACTCCGGAGCTTGTTCTGTCCGGATTACATGGTCTTGTGGTGGTCGATGAGGTGCAGCGAATGCCTCATCTGTTCACCCTGTTGCGGCCCCTGGCTGATCGTACTCCGAATCCAGCACGATTTCTTTTGCTTGGGAGCGCTTCATTAACGCTCATCAAAGGGGTTTCCGAATCGCTCGCAGGCCGTGTTCGGTTTGTTCCTGTGCCTGGATTGGGACTTGGGGAAACGGGAGCGGACACGCAAACCAATCTCTGGATACGGGGAGGTTTTCCCCGTTCATTTTTGGCGGCTTCGGAAGCGGCTTCCGTGCGTTGGCGCAGGGATTTTATTACAACCCAAGTGGAGCAAGACATCCCTCAGCTGGGTATCCAGGTTCCTTCGGAGACGATCCGGAGATTTTGGACCATGATGGCGCACTATCACGGCCAGATGTGGAACAGTGAAGAGTTGGCCCGCTCGATGGGAGCCAGCGGAAAGACGGCTCGGCATTACCTGGATATTTTGGCGGGAACCTATCTGGTGCGGGTACTGCCACCATGGTTCGAAAATTTAGGGAAACGGCAGATGAAGGCGCCAAAAGTTTATTTCCGGGACAGCGGTTTATTGCATACGTTCTTAAATATCGGGTCGATGGCGGCGCTCCATGGCCATCCCAGATATGGTGCCTCGTGGGAGGGCTTTGCCTTGGAACAGCTTCTTGCCCGGGCCGATTCCTTCCAGTCCTACTACTGGGCCACCCGGCAAGGGGCGGAGCTGGACCTCTTCCTCGAGCGGGATGGTCGTCGCATTGGCGTTGAATTTAAATGTGCCGATGCTCCAGTGATGACGAAGTCCATGCACATTGCGATGACGGACTTGAAACTGGATCGGTTGCTCGTAGTGTACCCTGGCAATGCGAGTTATCCGATGCATCCCAAGGCTTCGGCGATGCCGCTTTCGGCGGCACTCAAAGAGCTTGAGAAATAAAGTCAGCTCAAGGGCCGGGGATGGCGCCGGGGTTGATTTTCTAGATCCCGTATGTTCTACTTTTACTGCTATGGCGATCAACGGAAAAAGCAAGGTGCTGGTGATTGAGGATGATCCGGACGGGCTGAGGTCGGTCACGGAGGCCATCACGGATGCCGGCTATGTGGTGATCACGGCCACGACCGGCAGGGGTGGACTTGACGGGCTCCTGCGCGAATCGCCCGACGTCGTGCTGTCCGATTTGTTCCTGCCTGATATTGACGGGCTGAAAGTTCTGGAGGAGGCCCGTCGCCTGAAACCCGGTATTCCCGTGCTGATCATGACGGCCTACGGGTCGGTGGCCTCCGCCGTGAAGGCCCTGAAGCAGGGGGCCTATGATTACCTGGTCAAGCCGCTCGATCTGGATGATCTCCAGATCAAGCTGGGACGCGCCGTTGAGACCAGCCGGCTCAGGGGGCAGGTTGTCCAGCTC